>JBAQOA010000001.1:0-21302 GCA_049304335.1 Minisyncoccia bacterium
GGTCACGGGTGTTATCTACACCTGCTTGTTTATCTGTACGAGTGCGCAATGATTTATAGAAATCCACACCAATAATTGGTTTTATTCCCGCTGATTTGCATTCCTTAAAAAATTCAATCGTGCCGTACATATTTCCGGCATCAGTTAGGGCAAGTGCTGGCATTCCATATTTTTTTGCTCTTGCTACCAAATCAGGAATTTTAGGTAATGCTTGTAGCAAGGAGTAATGACTATGTGTGTGCAGGTGCGAGAATTTCGACATATTCGAATTATACTCGTCGTAGTAGAAGCGGGGTAGCTTGAAATGCTTATAATAATGGGGTGAAAAAACATCCCAAAATTATTTCTGAAATCGCACCAGAATATTTGGTGGGCATAGACGAAGCGGGCAGAGGACCACTAGCGGGTCCTGTTGCAGTGGGCACAGTAAAAATTGCTAAAACCTTCAATACTAAATTTTTCAAAGGAATAAAAGACTCAAAGCAGTTAAACGAGGACGAGAGAAATGCGTGGTTTAGGTCGGCGAAAATAGCTCAAGGAAATGGCGAGCTGGATTTTGCTGTGACTCTAATTTCACACACAATAATTGATAAACATGGCATGACAAAAGCTGTGCAAAAAGGAATTAAACAAAATCTTTTGAAACTGAAAGTCCACCCAAAGAAATCACATATATATTTAGATGGTTTACTCAAAGCTCCAATCGAGTTCGAACAACAAATAACAGTTATAAAAGGTGATGAAAAAATTCCAGTAATTTCTTTGGCCTCAATTGTTGCAAAGGTTACTCGCGATAAATTTATGAAAAATATTGCCAAAAAATACCCTGAATACGGATTTGATAGACACAAGGGATATGGAACTTTAGAGCACAGAAAAGCAATTTTGAAGCATGGAAAGACCCCAATTCACAGAGTATCATTTCTCGGTAGACTTTTAAGTGAGTAATAGTTTTTCCAGAACGTTGCGGAAGCGTGCCAGCAAGGCGAGTCAATCTGTCCTAACGGACTCTTGACTCTGGCACGCTGAGCATAGGAACATTTATCGCAGGTAAATGTATCCGCGTTCTGGGAAAACTGATTACGAACGGTATTTGCCTTTTTAGAGTATTAGGGTATATTTATCCCACTATGGTTGTACGAATGAGACACAACAGGGGCCAAACAGGCTCCCGCAGAAGCCATCACAAGTTGACGGCTCCACGACTATCCAAAGATCAGGATGGCGTTGTTCACTTACGTCACAGAATGACCCCTTCAACCGGCAAATACAGAGGAAGAGTAGTTGTGGATATAGCTGCTAAGAAAGCTACAAAAATTGCTCGTAAGAAAGCAAAAGCAGAACAGAAATAGCATAAAAATTGAGGCAGTCGCCTCAATTTTTATGCTATAGTGATTCAAACAAATTTAGTTCCTTAAAACGATGGCAAACAGACATCTTTCAAGATCAATAGTACTTCAATCTCTCTTTGAGTGGGACTTCTTTCAACTAAAACCCGCACAAATAAAATCCATCGTGGAAAGGAATGCAGACGAATTCGCTCCTGGAATGAAGGATATTTCTTTTGCTGAACATTTGGCAGATACGGTAGTAAAAAAGAAAAGTGATTTAGATACAATTATTGAAAAAGCAGCGCCAGATTGGCCAATAGATAAAATAAATGGAGTTGATAGAAATGTTTTGCGCGTAGGTTTATGTGAACTTTTATTTTCTGATAGGGAGGAAGTGCCGCCCAAAGTGGCAATCAACGAAGCAATAGAACTAGCAAAAACATTTGGTGGTGAGACATCAGGTAAATTTGTAAATGGTGTACTGGGCGCAGTTTATAAAGAGATGGGTGAACCAGGAAAAGATCAACAATCAAGCAAAGGTACAAAGGGCAAGAAAAATAGCTTGGATGATCAAAATATTCCTTTAGAGCAATTGGGGGGTGCAGTAGTTTATGCGAAAGATAACGACAAGGTATATGTCGCTCTTGTTCATGATGTGTTCGGACACTGGACTCTTTCAAAAGGGAAGCTTGAAAAAGATGAGGATGTTAAAGATGGTACGGAGCGGGAGATAAAAGAAGAAATCGGTTTGAATATAAAAATAAAAGATGATTTGGGCGTAAACGAATATATTGCATATCATCCTGAAAAAGGAAAATTAAGAAAAAGGGTGCACTACTTTTTAGCTGAAGCACAGTTTGAGCCCCTTAAACTTGAGTCATCTGGCGGGTTGGATGATTGTAGATGGTTTACTGTTGCCGATATAGTAGATTTAAATTTTTATGATGATGTTTTGCCAATAATTACAAAGGCGATGACTATTCTTGCGGAGAATCATAATAAAGGGTAGATTTTCCCTAATATGGCAGATAAAGCACAAAACTCAGAAGGGAACTTTAGCGCTTTCGAGAAGCGTTTGGGCGTTGTTTTTAATAACAAAGAAATTCTAAGGCAGGCATTTACCCACCGTTCCTATTTGAATGAAAATAAAAATGTTTCTTGGGGCCATAACGAACGCCTTGAATTTCTAGGTGACGCCGTTTTAGAGCTTGTAATCACTGATTACCTATATAAGGCCTATCCGACAGACGATGAAGGAAAAATGACTACACTCCGCTCTGCACTAGTTAAGGCAGATACATTGGCGGCAGTTGGTGTCGATATGACCATAGGAGAATATATGCTTTTGTCTCGTGGAGAACAAAAAGATTTGGGACGAGCTAGACAATATATCCTAGCGAATGCCGTTGAGGCAGTTATCGGCGCAGTTTATTTAGACCTTGGATACGATTCAGCAAAGCAAATAATTGAGAAATATTTAGTACCAAAAATTGAAGAGATTATTAAAGAAGGTTTAGCAGTTGATTCAAAGTCAAAATTTCAAGCATATGCACAGGAACATTTTGGTATTACTCCAGTTTACAAATCTATTAAGGAAACAGGTCCGGACCACGATAAATATTTTACAGTCGGAGTGTATTTAAAAGATGAACTGATTGCGTCAGGTGAGGGGGACTCAAAGCAAGTTGCGGAACAAAATGCAGCTAAGTTAGCCCTGATAGAAAAAGGCCTTTAGGATCCGACTCAATAAGTTTTCAATATAATTTAAAAACCAAAACCCACCGGACGCTAAACGCGTCCGGTGGGTTGTTCTTGCTCGATACGAGCAAGCTCTTCGTTGTACTTCTGATCATCGCTGTCGGTGCGCTCCACTTCTTCCCTGAACCATCGGTAGGCTACGCCAGTGTAGAAGAGAGCGATGGCAGCCAGTGCAATCAGAACCATTCCGATCCACTTCTGGTCGCTCATGGCTACCACAGTCACCCCAATGCCCCCAAGAACAAACGTCACAAGGGCGAGGAGTACAAAGGCTGCAACTGAACAGAGAACCATCATTGGCTGTTCCTCGCTTAAGCATTCCGAGACTATTTCTACTCTTAATTGCCCCAAAGTCAACTGAAGTCACATGCTATAATTTTTTTAAATATGTATCCCATAGTAGAAAATGGCATCCGAGCGACGTGGGATAATAAAATAAAATGGCAAGTCGAGAATTTAAAAAAGATTTTAATGATATGTGGCAAAAGGCTCGAATAGGGCAATGCCATTTTTCACTATTGGGATGTATTTAAAATCAATTGAAATAACAGGATTTAAATCTTTTGCAAAGAAATCTTTTTTTGATTTTGATTCTCCAATTTCTGCGATTGTGGGCCCAAATGGGTCTGGGAAATCAAATGTTGCTGAAGCATTTAGGTTTGTTTTGGGTGAGCAATCTATGAAATCAATGAGAGGCAAAAGGGGAGAGGACTTGATTTTTAATGGTTCACAAGACACCCCAAAGTCTAGTAGAGCAACTGTAAAACTAACATTTGATAATTCAAAAAGAGTTTTTCCAACTGTGGATTTTAGTGAAGTCGTACTAGAGCGAACAGTTTCAAGAGATGGAGTTAATGAGTACTCACTAAATGGTGGCAAAGTGCGACTAAAAGATATTTTGGAACTTCTGTCATCTGCACATATAGGAGCATCAGGCCACCATATTATTTCTCAGGGAGAGGCTGACAGAATTCTTTCTGCAAATACTAAAGAGAGGAGAGACATGATTGAGGACGCGCTTGGATTAAAAGCTTATCAATACAAGAAAGAAGAGTCTGAAAAGAAGCTAGAAAAAACCCGGGAAAACATGCGTGAAGTTGAAGGTTTGCGAAGGGAAATTACCCCTCACCTTAAATTTTTGAGAAAACAGATGGAGAAGGTTGCTAGAACAGAAGAATTAAGAAACACACTTTCTCAGGCCTCAGCAGAGTTTTTCGGTGTTGAGTCTAATTTTTTAAAACAAGAATTAAAAAAGATTTCAGAAGAAATTGTTCCTGTTCGAAACGAACTTTCCCAAATCGCTAAAAATATTCATGAGGCAAGAAGTAAACTAGAAGAGAGTTCAAAGGTTCATGAGCTTTCTAAAGATTTACAGAATGCCGAAATAGAAAAGGAAAAAATTAGGCAAAAAATAAATAATGTATTGAGGGAGCTTGGGCGTTTAGAGGGTGAGACATCAGCACTCAAAAGAGTGACAGAAAAAGTGCATACAGCAATTTCTTATGATACTGCAGAGGCATTTTTAGATAAATTGACGTTGCTGGTCAGTAAATTGAAAGAAGTCGCAATAAAGGGCGATATTGCGCAAGTGCAGTCGTATGTTGAGTCATTAAATAAGGAGATTAGTGATTTCAAAAATATTAATCAAAGCAGTGTAAGTGACGAAAAGAACGATTTGTTGAAACTTTTGAGTGAAAAGGAAAAACTTTCAAATGAATTGATTAGTTTGAAGAAACAGGATGAGGAAGTCATAAATAAATATTCACTGTTAGCCAAACAAGTGGAGGATGAAAAAGAGGGAAGTAGAACTGCTGAAAAAGCTGTGTACGAATTGTTATCAAAGGAAAAAGATGTCAGAGGTCGGGAATTGATTTTAATTCAACAGGAAAGAGAACTTGGTATGAGATCTGATGAATTGAAGCGAAACATGGCCGAAGTTGGCGCTTTGGTTGGGCGAGCATTTTTAGAGGAAATGGCAAAAGAGGCGACTTTCAAAAATTTTTCTCAAGAAGAGTTTGAAACAAAGAGAAAAGAAATTGAAAGACTAAAAGTGAGATTTGAAGAGGCCGGAATAGGTGGAACAGCGGATATTGAAAAGGAGTTTAAGGAAGTTTCTGAGCGTGACGTGTTCTTGGAGAAAGAATTGGAAGATTTAAACACCTCTGCTCAGTCTCTAGAAAACCTGATTGTTGAGCTTTCAGAAAAATTAGAAAATGATTTTGAGGTTGGCCTTATAAAAATAAATAAAGCATTTGAAGAGTTTTTCGTAATTCTGTTCGGAGGAGGCAAGGCATCATTGCAGGTTAAAAATATTAAAAAACGTCAACAGCAAATTGAAGACACTGAAGGCGTTGAAGAACTTGATGCTCAAAATGAAGAACGCGAAGAGTCAGGAATTGATATAAACGTATCATTACCAAGAAAGAAGACATCCGGATTAATGATGCTTAGTGGGGGCGAAAGGGCACTTACATCAATCGCACTAATTTTTGCGATGTCGCAAGTAAATCCTCCACCATTTATTATTTTGGATGAGACAGATGCAGCACTCGATGAAGCAAACTCGAGACGTTATGGAGAAATGGTAGAGAACTTGGCAGCGAAATCACAACTCATAGTGATTACTCATAATCGAGAGACAATGTCTCATGCAGGAATTATTTATGGAGTAACAATGGGAGGTTCTGGTATTTCTAAAGTGCTTTCAATTTCTTTTGCAGATGCGGAAGCTGTAGCTAAATAAAATTCTCTCGCTTTTGTTTTCGGCGCACACGCATAACCCTGTCCAGCGACGGGGTTTGCTGTCCCTCAGTTAATTTTTGTACTTCGTACAAACCATGCAAATTAACTTCCGAGACGTACGGCGAAAACAAAAGCTCGCTACAAAGTATTGATTCAAGATAAAAATAATAAAATGAAACCGCCCCACGAAATATTCGGGGGCGGGACGGTACATCAGTCTGTGTCGGGGATTTCCTGCACTGTTTTCTCGAGCTCCCCATCACCTGAAACCGTTTCTTGCCAATACGCACGTGCAAATGGATCAGCAGGAGAAAAGTAGCAGGTGTAAACACACAGGCCTGCAAATTCGTTTGGAGTGTATTGCGTTTCGGGCTCGATTTTGTGAATTTCGATTGAAAAAATTCTTGCATCGTTCCGTTTACGCAAAGACCTCGCAGTCTCGACTGCACTGTTGGGATTGCCAGTCATTAATGCGACAAACCGGCCGACCCTATTAACCGTGCTTACCATGTACATAGCGATAGTCCTCTGTGGTGGTTCTGCACGCGACTCTATACTTTGCGGATTACAAAATCAAGCAAAAGTAAACCGCCCCACGAAATATTCGGGGGCGATTATGGAGAAGTCAGGAGTTTCCCATCACACAAGACAATGCAGATATTTATCAAGCGCTCTATCTGCAATGGTACTGATGGGTTGATGATGGTTGTCAGAATTGTTGTGCTAGGGACGGTGGCCAATTGTCCGAAAGCATATTGCTTGCCCTCAGAAACAAAATGCCAGCTGGAGTCATCTATCAAGATTCCGGCATCATCGGGCGAACAATATCTAAAGTCGCGAACCTTCACGACTTTTTCATGGCCAATACGCTCGAAGGTGAAGCGTTTGAATTTTGTTGCCATCTTTTCGCCTCACTTTTGTGTTCTGTGGGCGACTCTACTCTGTAGCAAGTATGAAATCAAGCTGCCTTCTATCTGGGTCAGCAGTAATTAGCTTTACCTTAAGCGAATCACCTAGGGAGTATCTTTTTTTAGTATTTTGGCCTACAACCGCATAGTTTTTTTGATCTAGTTCATATCTATCATCAGTCATGTCTTTAAACTTAATCATCCCTTCTGCTTTAGTATTTATTTCTTCAACATATATGCCCCACTCTGAAACGCCGGAAATGGTTGCATCAAATATTTCGCCGACACCTTTCACCATAAACTCGACCTGCTTTAGTTTTATTGAATTTCTTTCTGCCTCCGCTGCGTTTATTTCGCGTTCTGTACAATCTTCACAAATTCTTTCAAATTTTGCGTATTCATCTTGGCCGATTTTTCCTTTCATCAAATGTCTTTGCAAAAGGCGGTGTACTACTAGGTCTGGGTACCTTCTAATAGGGGATGTGAAGTGCGTGTAGTATTCAAAAGCCAAACCAAAGTGACCAATGTTTTTTGTAGAGTAAATTGCTTTCGACATTGAACGAATGGCCGCTGTTTTTATAAGCGTTTCAGTTGGTGACCCCGCTATTTCTTTTAATACTCTGTTTAGGTCTGCGCCAGTCGTTACTCCGTCTTTATGATGAAGCTGAAAACCCAATGCTTTCAAAAATGTTGCTAGGTTTTCAATTTTTTCTGGGTCTGGTAAATCATGAATACGATAAACCATCGTAGATCCTTTATGATTTTCCACTGCATCACTCATATGTTTTGCTACCTCTCTGTTTGCGAGTAACATAAAATCTTCAACAAGCTTGTGGGTATCTTTTCGGATTTTCTTTATAACTCGTATGGGCCTACCTTCATCGTCTAAAACGAATTTAATTTCTTCTGTTTCAAACTCTATTGCACCTTCTTTTATTTTTATTTTACGTAACTCCTCCGCTATCATTTTCAAGATATTCAATTCTTCCAAAAAGTCACCTGACTGTTTATCTAAAACATCTTGAGCGTCTTCATACGTAAACCTTTTATCCGAGTTGATTATCGTTTTGCCGAACCATCTATCGAGCGTTTTGCCTTTTGAGTCGATTGTAAATATTGCGGAAAAAGCAAATTTTGGCTCATTTGGGTTTAGCGAACACAATTCGTTGGAAAGTATTTCAGGAAGCATTGGTATAGTGCGGTCTACCAAATAAATAGATGTACCTCTTTTTAGCGCTTCGGCATCTAATGTTGTACCCTCAACCACAAAGTGCGATACATCAGCGATATGAATACCGATTTCAAATGTGCCGTCCGAATTCTTTTTTACAGAAAGTGCATCGTCAAAATCTTTTGCATCAGCTGGATCAATTGTGAAAGTAGTAATATCTCTATAATCTCTGCGCCCAGCCTTTTCTGGATTTGATAGTGTTTCTGGCAATTCTTTCTCCTCATAATCCTTTTTGACCTGTGTTGCCACTCTCTCGACATCTTCTGGAAATTCTGTGTCGAACCCAGATTCAAGAACAATAGAGAGCATTTCAGTATTGTTGTCGCCCTTTTTTCCGATTACTCTAATGACTTCACCAATCGGCGCTTTTGTGCCGTCGCCCCATGAGGTTATTTTTACGAGAACCTTGTCTCTGTTTACAGCGCCAAGGGTATTTGTTGCAGATACAAAAATGTCTTTATACATTCTCTTGTCATCAGGAATAACAAAAAAGAAGTCTTTCCCTTTCATTTCTTCCATTGTTCCTACGAATTGTTCCTTTCTTCTTTCAAGAATATTTACAACTTCTGCTTGAGGTTTGCCCCACGATGATTTTGTTCCAAGTTCTCTAATTTCCACTGTGTCGCCGTGGAATGCCGTTTTCATTTTCTCTGGAGCAATTTCTAAATCACCGTCGGGATGCTCATCGCGTCTGAAATAACCCACACCACGTGCTGTAGCTACTATTTTTCCGGTTAGTAATTCTCTCGAGGCCATATTTGATGCCAATATAACAGATATTGCCAAACCTAAGAAATCTGTTAATGTATTGGGACAATGCTAATGATTAGATTACAAAGAGTAGGAAGAAAACACGAAACGGCATTTCGTCTAGTTTTGACCGAAAAAACAAATAGCACCAAGTCAGGTCGTTATTTGAAAGTGCTTGGTTCATATGATCCTCGTAAAGACACGCAGCATTTTGATGGTGAAAATATCAAAAAAGCTATTGCGCACGGTGCGAAACTGTCAGTAACAGCCAACAATCTCCTTATTTCAAACGGTGTTATAGAGGGGACTAAGTTAAACGCTCAACCAAGAAGAAACGCAAAGAAAGAGAAGGCAAAAAAGTAAAAAACTGGCGAAAGCCAGTTTTTTACTATGCTAAAATATTGTTAGTAGTAATTATCCAGTAAAGAGAATATATGGCGGAAAATATGGAGAAGGATCATGAGTTCTTGGATTATGTAGTTAAATCATTAGTAGACCACCCTGAAGGCGTAAAGACAGAAAGGACTGTTGATGAGATGGGCGTACTTTTACGACTCACAGTTCATCCAGACGATATGAGAAAAATAATTGGCAGAGAAGGCAAGACTGCGAATGCAATCAGGATTCTCCTTCGAGTTGTGGGAATGAAAAACAATGCTCGTGTAAATTTGAAAATAAATGAGCCAGAAGGTTCAACAAGAGCGACACCAGCTGATAGAAATGGCGGCATGAAGGACTTTGATCAAGCGATAGATGATTTAAGGTTATAAAGAACGAACCCCTACGGAGTAGGGGTTCGGGTGTTCTTCGACGTCGGCGGGATGAACAGATTGACCGCCAGGGCCACCATGAAGCCGATGATGATCATGGGGCCGATGGGTTCCTGCGGATGCACGAGCCAGTCGATTCCGGCCCCGATCATGAAGAACAGCACGGACAGGGCAAGACGATCAATCAAACGCATAGGGACTACCTCAGGTTGAGTCTTTTGACATCTTAGCATAAATACTGTATAAAGTCAAGTATGGATTTTCACTTCATTACACTTTTTCCAAACGCATTTAAATCGTACTTAGGCGAGTCGATTATTTCACGTGCCATAAAAGATAAAAAAATATCTGCAAAGTTTTACAATCCACGCGATTATACGAAGGACAAACATAAGAGGGTAGATAGAAAACCATATGGAGGAGGACCGGGGATGGTTTTAGAAGCTGAATCAGTTGGGAAAGCGATCGCGGATGCAGTAAAGAAGTCCAAAAGCAAAAAAACTAAAATAATTTTCTTTTCGCCATCAGGAAAACAATTTACGAACGAATATGCTGAAAAGCTTGCCAAAACACACAAGAATATCATTTTTGTATGTGGAAGATATGAAGGAATTGATGCCCGTGTAAAGAAGATGTTCAAAATGGAGGAAGTTTCAGTGGGCCCGTACGTACTTACTGGAGGTGAGCTTCCAGCGATGATAGTGATGGATTCTGTGGCAAGAAGGGTTAAGGGGGTGTTAGGAAAGATTGAATCACTTGAGGAAAATAGGGTAGCAGGAAAGGATGTCTATACTCGTCCAGAAGTCTTGGTATGGAAGGGTAAGAAGCTCCGAGTACCCAAGGTGCTTCTTTCAGGTCACCACAAGAACATAAATGAGTGGAAAAGATGGGGATAATGACCTTGACGAGTAATATGGTTTAAGATAGGATTTCAGCACCTCGAAAAAGAATGAGTTTTGGTATCCGGGGGTGCTTTGAGATGGGCTCTCTGCCCATAAAATTTTTAAAATCAAATTTATAAGCCCAAACCGAATCCACCACAAAGTGGACTCGGACGTTTGTTTTTGCGTTAATATTTTTCATGGAAAAAACTAAAAAAGCCCGTCTCCCAGTGGGAGCGAGTCCAAAAAAGGTCTTCGGAAAGTACAAGAAACCTCTTATTGAGGTACCTAATCTTGTAGAAATTCAGTTGAAGTCGTTCGATTGGTTCTTGAAGGAAGGTTTGAAAGAGGTATTTGAAGAATTTAAGGTCATAAAGGATTTTACAGGTAAAAAGTTTGAATTGCAGTTTGTTTCATTTGAATTGTCTGAACCAAAGCATGACGAATACTTTGCTAAAGATCAAAAGATTTCACATGAAGCAACACTCAAAGCAAGGGTTAAATTAAAGAACCTTCACTTAGGTACAGTTAAGGAGCAGGAGATATTTATGGCAGATATGCCAATCATGACTCCGCACGGAACATTCATAATTTCTGGCATAGAGAGAGTAATAGTTCCACAACTAGCACGTTCATACGGAGTTTTCTTCACAGCAGCTGAAGTTCGTGGCAATAAGCAATTCGGTGCGAAAATTATTCCTTCTCGCGGTGCATGGTTAGAATTTGAGACAGACGCTGATGGCGTTATTTTTGTTCGTATTGATAAAAAGAGAAAGTTTCCAGTAACAACTCTTTTGCGTTCATTTGGCGCATCGTCTGATGCAGATTTGAAGAAATTGTTTGCAAAAGTTGATGGTGCAGAACACTTCATCAATAAGACAATCGCTAAGGATCACTCAAGAAATACCGATGAGGCATGTGTAGAAGTGCACAAGCGCCTAAGAGATGGCGATTTGGCAACAGTAGAGAATGCCCGTGAATTCGTAAAATCAATTTTTGATTCCGAGAGATATGATCTTTCAAAGGTTGGACGATACAGATTCAACAATCGTTTTCACAAGAAAACAGATGATGCAGAAGTTGAAAGAAAGACTCTAAATCTTGATGACATTGTAACTATTCTTTCAAACATCATTACTCTAAATCAAACACCAGGAGCACATGAAGACGATATCGACCACTTGGGTTCTCGTCGCGTTCGTTCTGTTGGGGAGCTTTTCCAGCAAAAGATTCGTGTTGGTATGTCTCAAATTAAGAGAAACATACAAAACAGAATGTCGGTCGTGGACACAGATGTTACTCTTCCTGTTCAATTCATTTCTCCAAAACCACTTCAAGCACGTATTAAAGAATTCTTTACTACGAACCAACTTTCACAGTTTATGCAACAGATAAACGTGTTGGAGGAAATTGAGCACCTAAGAACTCTTTCTGCACTAGGTCCTGGCGGCTTGAATAGATCACGAGCGGGCTTTGAAGTTCGCGACGTTCACCCATCTCACTATGGAAGATTGTGTCCAATTCAAACACCTGAAGGCCAGAACATTGGACTTATTTTGCGTTTGTCTGTCTACGCTCGTGTAAATGATTTCGGAATGATTGAATCTCCATATGCAAAAGTTAAGGATGGAAAACTAACAGGAGAGATTGTTTATCTAAACGCACAAGAGGAAGAAGATTATTACATTGCGCACGCTGCAACAGATGTTGATGAAAACGGCCACATTTCTATTGAAAATGTGGAAGTTCGTCACAAAGGTGACCCAGAAACAGTCGGCAAAAAACAAGTTCAATTTATGGATGTTGCAACAAATCAGGCATTTTCTATTGCAACTTCTATGATTCCTTTCTTAAACCACGACGACTCAACACGTGCACTCATGGGATCAAACATGCAGAAGCAAGGAACACCATGCATCATTCCTGAAGCACCACTCGTAGCAACAGGGGTTGAAGAGCAAGCTATAAGAGATACGGGGCGCCTAATTGTCGCAGAGGAAGCTGGAACAGTTTCATTTGTAGATGGAAAACTTATCAAAGTTAAGAATGAGAAAGGAAAAGATAGAGAGTACAAGCTTGTGAATTTCTCTAGAACAAACGGATTCACTATTTTCCACCAACGCCCAATTGTTTCTACTGGTCAGCATGTAAAACGTGGACAAGTAATTGCAGATACATCAACTTCAGAAAACGGCCAAATGGCAATCGGACAAAACGTTTTGGTTGCATTTATGTCATGGTCAGGTTGGAACTACGAAGACGCTATTGTTATTTCTGAAAGATTGGTTCGTGAAAACAAATTTACATCAATTCATATTGAAGAGTTTGTTGTGAGTGTTCGTGATACAAAACTAGGACCTGAAGTTACAACGTGTGACATCCCAAATGTTGGAGAAAACAAATTGAAAAATTTGGCAGAAGACGGAATTGTGCGCGTAGGAGCCGAGGTTCGTCCTGGAGATATTTTGGTTGGAAAGATTACGCCAAAAGGTGAATCACAACTAACTCCTGAAGAGCGCCTACTTAGATCACTATTCGGCGAAAAAGCTCGAGACGTGAAAGACACTTCAAAGAGAATGGAAGGTGGTAAAAGAGGAAGAATTGTTTCAGTACAAGTATTTTCTCGTGAGAAGGGAGATAAGTTAGATTCTGGAATTCTAAAGAGAATTCATATTGAAGTCGCACAACTACGTTCAGTTACCGTTGGAGATAAATTAGCAGGTCGTCACGGAAACAAAGGAGTTATTTCAAGAATTCTTCCACAAGAAGATATGCCATACATGGCAGATGGAACACCTATTGATGTTATTTTGACTCCACTTGGTGTGCCTTCTCGTATGAACTTGGGTCAGATTCTTGAAATGCATCTTGGACTTGCAGCTCACACACTTAACTACCAAGCAATAGTTCCTCCATTTGCCGGAGCAACAGATGTGGAAATTAAAAATGAACTTGTTGAAGCTGGATTCCCAGCATCAGGAAAGGTTCGTCTATATGACGGTCGAAATGGCCAACCATTTGAGCAGGACACAGCAATTGGTTATATGTACATTCTTAAACTTCACCACATGGTGGAAGACAAGATACATATGCGTTCAATTGGTCCTTACTCACTTATTACTCAACAGCCATTGGGAGGAAAAGCACAGAACGGTGGTCAGCGTTTTGGAGAGATGGAAGTGTGGGCACTTTTGGGCTACGGCGCATCTTACACATTGAGAGAAATGTTGACGATTAAATCAGACGATATCGTAGGTCGTTCGGCTGCATTCGATTCAATTGTGAAAGGAGAGAGAATGAAAACACCGGGGCTACCTGCATCATTCAACGTTATGTTGCACAACCTTCGTGGTTTAGGTTTGGATGTGATTTTAAAAAAGAAGGGTCGAAAAGTTAATGAAGATGAAAACCAATAAATAACATGAATATAAAACCCCAAAAAGATTACCAGACGACAGACTTTGACAACTTACAGTTGAAGCTAGCTTCACCTGAAAGAATAAAGGAGTGGTCATTTGGTGAGGTTACAAAACCAGAGACAATTAACTACCGGACACAAAGAAGCGAAAGAAATGGTTTATTTGATGAAAAGATATTCGGTCCAGACAAGGATTATGAGTGTTATTGTGGAAAATACCGAGGCATTCGCTACAAAGGAATTGTTTGTGAAAAATGTGGAGTTGAAATAACGCGTTCAATCGTCCGCCGTGAAAGAATGGGCCACATCGAGCTTGCTGCCCCTGTTTGTCACATTTGGTTTTTGAAATCTATGCCATCTCGCTTGGCACTCATCACAGGAGTACCAGCAGGCGACCTAGAAAAAGTTATTTATTTTGCTGGCTACATTGTCGTTAAGGTAAATACAAACGAAAAGGACAGAATACTCAAGGATTTGGATTCTGAATTTAAAGCAAAGGTTAAATCTTTGCAGGACGATAAATCAAAGGAGCATTTGAAAGGTCTTTTCCAAGAAACTAAGAACGATATTGAATCAATTCAAGTTGGAAAGGTATTGGATGAAGTCGCTTATCACAACTTCTCAATGAAGTATGCAACTTTGTTTGAAGCATCAATTGGTTCTGATCCGATTTTTGAAATGTTGAAAAACATTGACTTGAAGAAACTTCTAGCAGAGCTTGAAGGAAGAATTGAGAAAGCATCAGCTGCTGAAACACCAAAACTCATTAAGAGAATTTCTCTTATTCGTCAAATGATTTTGAACAATGTTCGTCCTGAATGGATGTTCATGGTTCGTATTCCTGTAATTCCTCCAGCTCTTCGACCAATGGTTCCATTAGATGGCGGAAGATACGCAACTTCAGATGTGAACGATTTATATCGTCGCGTAATCAACAGAAACAACCGTCTTAAGAAACTAAAGGAGATTATGGCTCCAGATGTTATCTTGCGTAATGAAAAAAGAATTCTTCAGGAAGCTGTTGACGCACTTATCGACAATACTATTAGACACTCGGGAGGCGCTGGTGCAGTTAACCAGAGTCAGAGAAGACCCCTTAAATCACTTTCAGATAACTTGAAAGGAAAGAGAGGATTGTTCAGACAAAATCTTTTGGGTAAGCGCGTTGACTACTCCGGTCGTTCTGTAATTGTCGTAGGTCCTGAACTCAACCTTGATGAATGTGGTTTGCCAAAACACATGGCACTTGAATTATTCAAACCATTTGTAATTGCCGAATTACTAAAAAGAGAACTTGCTTATAACATCCGTGGCGCAGGTCGTCTTATCGAGGACGGAATTCCAGAGGTGTGGGCAATTCTAGAAGATATTATTAAAGATAAGTATGTGCTTTTGAACCGTGCTCCTACTCTTCACCGTTTGTCTATACAGGCATTCAGGCCAGTTTTGGTTGAAGGTAATGCTATTCAGGTTCACCCACTTGTATGTACAGCATTTAACGCGGACTTCGACGGAGACCAAATGGCTGTTCACGTACCACTTTCTCCAGAGGCGCAATTAGAAGCAAGAGAAGTTATGGCATCAAATAAAAACATTTTGAAGCCGGGTTCAGGAGAACCAACAGTTATCGCAAAACTTCTTGATGTTGTGCTTGGTGCTTACTGGATGACAAAAGATGTACCAGGAGAAAAAGGAGAAGGGAAGGCATTTTCATCACCAAACAGTGCGATTACAGCATTTGATTTTGGCGAATTATCTCTCCGTGCAAAAATAAAAGTTCTTCCAAAAAAAGGCAATGTTAAATACAGTCAGTTTAACGATGCACTATTCGAAACAACAGTTGGCCGTTTATTGTTCAACTCAGTTCTTCCTGTTGATTATCCATTCGTAAACACAGCAATTGATAGAAAAAGGATGTCTGCTTTGTTTGAAAACCTAATTTCACTTTACGGAATTGGAGCTATTCCAAATATCCTAGACAAGATAAAAAGTTTCTCATTCAAGTATGCGCTTCATTCGGGTATCACATGGGGAATTGATGATGTTCGAATCCCAGATGGAAAGGGCGCAATTGTAGATGCTGCCCAGAAAAAATCAGACGGTGTACGTGAAGAATTCAACCAAGGTTTGATTTCAGAAGAAGAGCGCTTGGAGAAAAATACCGAAATTTGGCAGGGGGCAAAGGGTGAAGTAGAAAAACTTCTTCCAGCCACGCTTGGTGTCCATGATTCTGTGCAAGACATGATTCAGTCAGGTGCCCGCGGATCTATTTCAAACATTACACAAATGGTTGGAATGAAGGGTCTTATCACAAACACTCAAGGAGAGACAATTGAATTCCCAATTATTTCTTGTATGAAAGAAGGCTTGACTCCTATTGAGTACTTCATTACAACTCACGGATCAAGAAAGGGTCTTAC
The DNA here is from genome assembly GCA_049304335.1 of Minisyncoccia bacterium. Taxonomy (GTDB): domain Bacteria; phylum Patescibacteriota; class Minisyncoccia; order Phycocordibacterales; family Zambryskibacteraceae; genus 12-FULL-44-12b. The sequence goes on from JBAQOA010000001.1 coordinate 16,210, forward strand.
CGACACTGCTCTAAACACTGCACGCGCAGGTTACCTTACACGTCGTTTGTTCGATGTTTCTCAAGATGTTGTAGTAACGCTCGATGATTGTGGGACAAAGAAGGGAATTGCCATTTCATCTCTTTCAGCATCAGGAATTGAACTATCACTCACAAAAATTCTAAAAGGAAGATATATCGCAGAAGATATAAAAAATGATTCTGGAGAAGTATTGTTTAAGAAGGGTCACTACATGAGCAAGGATGACGCAGAGAAAGTATCTGTGTCCGGAGTAAAGACTGTCGTTGTTCGTTCACCGATGACTTGTGAAGCAATAAGAGGTGTTTGTGTTCACTGTTATGGTGCTGATTTGGGAAGGAATGAAATTATTGACATAGGTGAAGCAGTAGGAACAGTCGCTGCTCAAGCTATTGGAGAGCCTGGCACACAGCTAACAATGAGAACATTCCATGCCGGAGGTATTGCATCAGCTGGTGGAGACATTACACAAGGTTTGCCACGTGTTGAGGAATTGTTTGAAAACAGAACACCTAAAAATGCTGCAGTAATTGCACATGTTGAAGGAATCGTTAGTGAAATTAAAAAAGAAGGTGCAGATAAAACCATTGTTCTTTTGCCAGAGATAAAATCTGAAAAGGGAGACAAGGTTGAATATTCCGTTCCGCCTCACAGAGTTGTTGTTGTAAAGATTGGCGACAAGGTTGCGAAGGGAGATTTGCTTACAGACGGCTCTGCAGATCTAGATGAACTATTCAAATATGCTGGAAAAGAAAAGACACAGGAGTATTTGATTAGAGAAATTTCAAAGATTTACGAACTACAAGGTGAAGCAGTGTCTAGAAAGCATATGGAAGTTATCTTGAAGCAAATGTTCTCAAGAAGAAAAATTACAACTACTGGTGATACTGAATTCTCAAGAAATGACATTGTAGAGTTTGAGGAGTTGCTAACAGTAAATGCAAAAATGAGAGAAGAGGGCAAGGAAGAAGCGCAAGCAGAAGAAATACTTATGGGTATTGCAGAAGTTTCATTGTCTAGAAAATCTGTATTGGCAGCTGCTTCGTTCCAGCACACAACTCGCGTGCTTATTACAAATGCATTGCGTGCGAAAGATGATGAATTGGTTGGATTAAAAGAAAATGTCATCATTGGTCGCCTAATCCCAGCAGGTACAGGATTCCCAGGAAGCAAGAAGTTCCAAGCAATTGAGGCTCTAGAAAAAGAATTAGACGAAAAATTCAGAGTGTACGGCAACATTTCGCAGGAAGAGTAAAATAAAGTAAATGTCACGAGAGGTTGAACAAATCAAAGATCGCCTCGATATCGTGTCAGTGGTCTCGGGGTATATAGAAGTGCATAAAGCAGGAGCTAACTACAAAGCTAACTGTCCTTTTCACCACGAAAAAACACCATCCTTCTTTATTTCTCCATCACGCAATTCATATTATTGTTTCGGTTGTGGAGCAAAGGGCGACATATTTACCTTTGTGGAAGAAATGGAGGGGTTGGATTTTCGTAGTGCATTAGAACACCTTGGTAAAAAAGCTGGAGTTGAAATAACAAAAATATCTCCTAAAGCGCGAGAGGAATCAGATAGGGCATTGATGGCGCTCCAAGAAGCCAATGATTTCTACGCATCAGAATTAAAGAAACATTCTGAGCCACATTCTTATTTACTAAAGCGCGGAATTACGGAAAAGACCATTGAAAACTTTTCACTTGGTTTTGCGCCATCCGGTTGGCGGAATCTCCGCGATCATCTGCTAGGAAAGGTTTTTACCGACGAAGAGTTAAGTTTTGCAGGTCTTACAAAGAAAGGGGAAAAGGGGAATGAGCCGTATGATGTTTTTCGTGAAAGAATAATTTTTCCAATTAGTGAAAGTTCTGGAAGAATTGTGGGATTTTCTGGGCGTTCAATGGATGAGGAAACAAATCCGCCAAAGTATCTAAATAGTCCAGATTCGACGTTCTTTAACAAAAGTGAACTTTTGTACGGCTTGGATAAGGCAAAGCATTCAATTAGAGAAAAACAGTTTTCTATTCTGGTAGAAGGACAAATGGATTTACTGATGTCTCATCAGGCAGATATTACAAACACTGTTGCGGCGTCAGGTACAGCAGTTACCCCACAGCATATTGAGCGTTTGAGAAAAATAGCACCTCGCATTTTAATTTCACTTGATGCTGATGGTGCTGGAGTAAAGGCAGCTATGCGGGCTGCAACCATCGCACTTGAGCGGGGAATGGAAGTAAAGATTGCATCTATAAAAGATGGAAAAGACCCTGCGGATTTAATCCTTAAAGATGTAGATGAATACAAGAATACTTTGCGGAGTGCCTTGCCGTTTATTGAGTTTGTCTGGGAATTAATTAAGAAGGAAACAGCTGACGAAAAAACAAGAGCAAAAAGAGTAGAAAAAGAAATAATTCCGCTTCTTGTGCTGATTGATAGTTCAATTGAGAGAGCTCAAACAATAAAAACAATTTCTGCTAAGTCAAAAATACCAGAAAGGGCAATTGAAGAGGATGTGACGAGGTTCAAACGTTCCAAAGGTAAACTCTCCACATTTTCAACTAGTGAATCCTATAAGAATCCAGCACAAATAGATTCATATAACCAAAGTGAGAGACATGCTGCCGGCTTATTGTTTGCCGAGCAGGGTGGTGCGACTTTCACAATGAAAATTAGTGATGAATTGTCATTCTTGAATGATTTGGAGAGGGAAGCTATAATACTTCGTTACAAGCCCGAACAAGAAAATCTTGTATTCGAGGTTGAGAACTATTATGGCGACGAAGACCCCCAAAAGGCACGCCAGACCCTAGAGGAGGTTATCCTCAATTTTAAAAAGGATATATTAAAAAAGCGCCTCATCGCGTTCACTGAGGCATTGAGCCGCGCGGAGGAAAAGAAGGATTCGAAAGAAGCGAAAGGAATTTTGGAAATGATTCAGGAAACAAATAATGAACTTCAGAAAATTTAGAAGATAATTTTTATTTATGGCAAAAAAGAAACAAAAAAAAGTGATAAAAAAGAAAAAAGCTGTTAAAAAACCAGTGAAGAAAGTTACTGCCAGTCGTAAATCTGCGGGCGGAGCTAAGAAGAAAACGGTTGTGAAAAAAGTAACGAAAAAAGTTGCGCCTGTTAAAAAAATATCTGCAAAACTTCAAGCAAAGAAAAATGATACAGAAGGAAGAATAGATAAGCTTTTAAATCGTGGTAAAGAACGCGGCTTTGTTACTTATGATGAAATTTTAAAAGAGTTTCCAACAATTGAGCGTGATATCACTTTTTTGGACACCTTGTACGAAAAGCTTCAGGCGGTGGGCATTGATGTTTTAGAGGGCGGTGGTTTGCTTGATGTTTCTTCACCAGAAGAACTCCTTGGAAGCAAAAAATATGAATACGGCGGAAGGTCAGAAGGAACTTTCGATTCTATACAAATGTACCTTAGAGAAATCGGGCAATACCCGCTCATCACTGGAAATATGGAAAAGGAACTCGCTAAAAGAATCGAGGCAGGGGACGAAGAAGCAAAGAATTTACTAGCCAAAGCTAACTTACGTCTAGTTGTATCAATCGCAAAGAAATACGCGAATAGAAGCCCAGATTTGACCCTTTTGGACCTCATTCAGGAGGGCAATTTAGGTCTATTTAAGGCCGTAGACAAGTTTGATTGGACAAAGGGCTATAAGTTCTCAACCTATGCTACTTGGTGGATTAGACAGGCAATTACACGCGCTTTGGCAGACCAAAGCAGGACTATTCGTGTGCCAGTTCACATGGTGGAAACAATTGCTAAGTATAAGCAGGTGGTACGTCGTCTGACTCAAGATTTAGGCCGTGATCCATTGCCAGAAGAAATTGCTACAGAAATGAATATGGAGGTGGAAAAGGTTTATCAAATAGAAAAAATTGACCAAGCAACTGTATCACTAGAAACCCCTGTTGGAGATGACGGCGAAGATGGTAAGTCAAAGCTCGGAGATTTTATTGCTGATGACAGAATTCTTTCGCCTGACGCTGAAGCATCAAGAAGAATCGTTCAGGACCAAGTTAGGGAGATTTTAAATGAATTGCCACCAAAGGAAAGAAAAATTCTTGAAATGCGCTACGGTCTCGCTGATGGATTTACTCACACACTTGAAGAGGTGGGAAAGGTATTTGGCGTTACCCGAGAAAGAATTCGTCAAATTGAGGCAAAAGCACTAGAAAAGATAAGACAGCACGAAAAGATTAACAGGCTTAAAGGTCATTAAAAGACGTTCGTTAATAATTTTCGGCGAACGCGCATAAAATCCCCAGCGGGGGATTTTTGCTATGCTCAACCTAGCAGAGTCAAGAGCTTCGCAGATTGACTCACCATGCTGCTAGGTTTCCGCAATGTTCGGCGAAAATTTTAACTCACTTTAAGGTCTGGTAGAATTAAATTATGAAAATATTTCTGTCTTACAGATTTACGGGTGAGGATCCAATAGAGTTAAAAGAGAATTTAGAAAGAATTCTGAACGTTTTGCGCGCAAATAATCATGATGTTTATTGCTCTATCGAAGATGAAGCCTGGTTCCAAGAAAAGAAGCACACAAATAAGGACATAATTGAGCATGCATTTAATAAACTCGATGAGGTAGACATAGTTCTTGTTTATATAAAATCTAATGAGAAGAGTGAAGGTATGCTTATTGAGATTGGCTATGCTTTGAGTAAGGGTAAAAAAATCGTTTTGGCAATTAAGAATGGCATTAGTACAACATTTGTTAGACAAGTAGCAGACCCAGTGGTTGAGTTTGATTCTTTGGAAGACTTGTGTGAGAAATTAAAAACTTTCTAACGCACTGAATAGTTATTTTTTCAGAAGTTCTTGTATCTGCTTTTCTAGCTTGTCTATTCTTTTATCGTCCGAATCGTGATGTGTCAAAAACTTTCTAACATATGGCCATATTATTAACCCAATAAGGACGTCAAATATGAAAATAAGGAATAATTCAAATTCCCAGTGCGCACTATCAGTTAGAAGCGTAAAAAATGTCTCGTGTTCCATAAAGTAAATTGTATAACATAAAACAAACCGGCCCGCTGTCGTTGCGACAGC
>JBAQOA010000002.1:0-3383 GCA_049304335.1 Minisyncoccia bacterium
GTGTATACAAGTTGCTCGCCCAAGTTGCGTGCTTCTGCAGTATCTTTTTTCTGAACATCTTCTGCGGCGTGCATTTCTGCATCCTTTTTCATTTTTTCAATATCATCTTTTGAAAGTCCGCTTGATGCCTCAATACGAATTGATTGCTCCTTATTTGTTCCTTTATCTTTTGCTTTTACAGATAATATACCGTTTGCATCAATATCAAACGACACTTCAATCTGTGGCATGCCACGAGGCGCAGGTGGAATTCCATCCAAGATAAACCTACCGATTGATTTGTTATCGCCTGCCATTGGTCTCTCACCCTGCACAATATGAATTTCCACTGATGTTTGGTTGTCTGCAGCAGTAGAAAATATCTGCGAACGAGACGCAGGAATAGTTGTGTTCTTTTCTATAAGTTTTGTCGAAACGCCTCCCATAGTTTCTATTCCAAATGAAAGTGGAATAACGTCCAAAAGGAGTATGTCTTTCACATCTCCTGCTAAGATTCCACCTTGAACAGCTGCACCGAGCGCTACCACTTCATCTGGGTTAATAGTTCTATTAGGCTCTTTACCGAAGAATGTTTTTGCTGCTTCAATCATTGCTGGCATTCTTGTTTGACCTCCCACCAAAATTACTTCGTCAATTTCGTTTACCTTAAATGGCGATGCTTCCATGGCGCGTTTTGTAATAGACATTGCGCGATCAATAAATTCTTGTGAAAGCTCTTCGAGCTTTGCACGAGTCATTTTTATCAAAAGATGTCTTGGGCCCGATGCATCAGATGTGATAAATGGGATATTTACTTCTGTTTCTGCTGCAGTAGAAAGTTCAATTTTTGCTTTTTCTGCTCCTTCATCCAATCTCTGAAGTGCTAGCGCATCAGACCTAACATCTATGCCAGATTCTTTTTTGAATTCATCTGCAAGCCAGTTAATTATTTTTTGATCAATATCTTTTCCTCCCAAGTGAGAGTCGCCATCTGTAGATTTTACTTCCACCACATCATCACCTACTTCCAAAATGGAAATATCAAATGTTCCACCTCCAAAGTCGAATACTGCAATCTTTTCGTTTTTCTTTTTATTTAAACCATATGCAAGTGCTGCCGCTGTTGGTTCGTTAATGATTCTTTTTACATCAAGGCCTGCAATCTTTCCGGCATCCTTTGTCGCCTGTCTTTGTGCATCATTAAAATATGCGGGCACAGTAATCACGGCTTCAGTAATTTTTTCTCCTAATTTTGCCTCCACATCAGCTTTTATTTTTTGCAAAATCATTGCGGAAATTTCTTCAGAGCTATAATTTTTGTCGCCCATTTTTACTGCAACACCACCATTTGCTCCTTGAGACATTTCAAATGGCACTATTCCTTTATCTTTTTGAACAGCAGGATCATCAAATCTATGTCCAATAAATCTCTTTATGCCAAAAATTGTATTTTTTGGGTTCGTAACTGCCTGTCTTTTAGCCAAAAGCCCCACTAAACGTTCGTTTGTTTTTGAAATTGTAACAATAGACGGAGTGGTGCGGGCACCCTCCGCGTTTTCAATAATTTTTGGAGCACCAACTTCCATAACAGCTACAGCAGAGTTGGTTGTTCCAAGATCGATTCCAATTATTTTTGCCATATATTTTTGTTGGTTTAAATTATTTTAATAAGCTATGCGCCGATACTATAAACCGAAACCATTGCTGGACGCAAGACCTTTCCATTTAGTGAAAAACCTTTCTGCATAACGCTAGCAACGGTGTGGTCTTTCTTGCTATCGTTTGTTTCCTCTGTCTTTATCGCTTCGTGTAAATTGGGGTCAAACGGTTCTCCGGTTGGTTCTATTAATGATACTCCTAAACGCTTCAAAATAGCCATAAATTGGCCCAAAATGGCCTCATTTTCCTTGTTTCCAGCCTCAATGGCCTTCTCTAAAGAATCTACCACTGGGAGAATTTCCTTGATAAAACTTGCCTCAGCCCACGCTTTGCTATTTTTCAACTCTTCTTCGTCTCTTTTACGAAGATTTACAAAATCTGCCTGTGCTCTTTGCCAATTATCCAGATATTCTTTGGCCTTTTCTTCTGCAGATTTTAATTTCTCTTTCAAGCGCGCAACTTGTGGCATTTCATTTCCTTCCCCATCTTCGGGTACAAATTCTTCTAAAATTTCCTGGTCGTCTTTTTTCATACTTTATTATTTTACCTTAGAGTGAGGGTGTTTCCTGAAAAAGCCTTGGGAGGAGCGACGGCGACGGACAGAGAAAATTTTCAGCAGAGAATTTTTGTGCTTTTTCGGGAAATACCCGAACGACTTTTAACGTTTAGACCATTGTGGAGCCTTTCTTGCTTTCTTCAAACCGAATTTCCTTCTTTCTTTCATTCTTGGATCTCTTTTCAAAAGTCCTGCCTTTTTTACAACCTTTCTAAGTTCCGCATCCATTAAAATAATTGCTCTAGCCACTCCATGTGCAACAGCATCTGCTTGTGATGAAATACCGCCACCCGCTACCTTTACTGTAATAAGTGAAGCATTCTCCATGCCTACAGTTTTCAAAGGAGACAAAACTTTTTCACGCCATTCCATAACGGGAAAATACTCTGACATTGGCTTGTCATTGATTGTTACTGAAAGTGTTGGAGCTTTGGAAAGACGAACGCGAGCCACAGAAGTTTTTCTTCTACCCACTGCTTCAAAATAGTTTTTTGATGTTGATTTAGCCATATTATTTCTTCACTGTTAATCTTTTCATTCTTGGTTTTCGTAGCTTGTTCTTTGGAAGCATTCCATCAACTGCTTTTTTTACGATTTCCTCTATTCCGCGTCTAGCAATTAAGTGCCCCATCGCCTCTTCGGTTAAACCTCCAGGGTATTGTGAGTGCGCTCTATAAATTTTTTCCTTCTTCTTCTTATCGCTAATTATCAACTTTGATGTGTTTTCTATAACCACACTAGTATCACCTTCAATGTTTGGAGCATAGCTTACAGAATTTTTGCCTATAAGAACTTTTGCAGCTTCAGAGGCCACTCTTCCAAGTTTTTTTCCTGATGCGTCAATTGTGTAAATGTCTTTTGTCATGTTTATACCAATTCTATGTATGCTCTAAAGCTGCCGTCCTTAACTCTGCGAACTGTTTTTGTTATGCGAGTATACCCTCCTTTTCTGTCTTTGTATTGAGGGGCGATTTTATCCATTAGTTTGCCTGCTTGCTTTTCACCTATTTGACCAATCAAATATCTGCGTGAAGCTAAAGTACCCAATTTTGCACGTGTAATCAATCTTTCAACATAAGGTTTTACTTCCTTTGCTTTAGCTTCAGAAGTTTCAATTCTGCCACGAAGAATCAAAGATGTAGCCAAACCCTTCAAGAGAGCTACTCTCTCACCCTTATCACGCCCGAGT
>JBAQOA010000003.1:0-10784 GCA_049304335.1 Minisyncoccia bacterium
ATTACATATAAAGGTACAAAAATAAACATAGTTGATACACCAGGCCACGCAGACTTCGGTTCTGAAGTAGAGCGTGTACTTCGCTCAATTGATTCAGTACTTTTGGTAGTGGATGCGCAAGAAGGTCCGATGCCCCAAACCCGTTTTGTATTAAAAAAATCATTAGAGCTTGGTATCAAACCCATTGTTGTAATAAATAAAATAGATAAGCCAGCTGCCAATCCAAAACATGCAGAGGAAATGGTACTGGAGCTTTTCCTTGAGCTTGGTGCAAATGATGAACAAGCAGATTTTCCCGTAGTTTATGCAATCGGTAGAAATGGAATTGCGAAAAGACATTTGGAAGATGATTCAAAAGATTTGACACCACTTTTGGATATTATTTTGGAAAAAGTTCAACCAGCATCGAATCCTGAGCTTTTGACCAAGCCCGCAAAACTTCAGCCCTTTAACCTCGGTTACGACAATTTTTTGGGCCGATTGGCTATCGCTCGTATTTACGAAGGAGAGATTTCTGTCGGTGCAAATGTTTTTGTGAAAAAACCAACAGGGGAGACTCGTACAGGAAAAGTTTTAAAAATATTTACATTTAATGGTCTGAAAAAAGAGGAGACACAAAAAGCACTTGCCGGCGATATCGTGATGGTGGCAGGATTTCCTGATATTGATATTGGCGAAACTATAACAACTGATGAGAATGCAGAACCGCTTCCAGCGATTGCTGTCGATGAACCAACAATCACTTTGAATTTTTTGGTGAACAGCTCACCATTTGCAGGACGCGTGGGTAAGTATGTTACATCTAGGCAAATTCGTGAGCGTTTGGAAAAAGAACTTGAGGTGAACGTAGGACTCCGCGTGGATTTTTCAAACGCAGAGAGCTACAAAGTATCTGGACGTGGCGAGCTTCATATTGCAATTCTTTTGGAAAATATGAGAAGAGAAGGTTATGAACTCCAAGTATCACAACCACAAGTAATTCTTCACGAAATAAATGGTGAGAAGCAAGAACCGTTTGAGGAGGTTGTTGTAGACATACCTTCAGAATACCAAGGTGCGATTATTGAACGCTTGGGTAAACGTGGCTTCATAATGCACGATATGAAAATACACGGACCAGTGGTGCGCTTGGTTTTCGAAGGACCAACACGCGGACTTTTGGGATATAGAAACCAATTCATTATTGAAACAAAGGGTGAGGGAATTCTTTCATCACGTTTTATAGGTTTTAGACCATGGGCAGGCGAAATTATTAAACGTCATACAGGTTCAATGATTTCTATGGCGTCTGGAAAAGCACTTGGCTTTTCACTTTATAACTTGCAGGATAGAGGTGTTTTGTATATTGCTCCAGCAACGGAAGTATATGAGGGCATGGTTATCGGAAACACATCAAAAGGTGAAGAAATGTCAGTGAATCCTACAAAAGGTAAACAGCTTACAAATATGAGAGCCAGCGGTTCTGACGAGGCTATACGCTTAGTACCACCACTCGAGCTTTCAATCGAAAGAGGATTAGAAGTAATAAATGATGATGAATATTTGGAAATTACTCCAACGGATGTACGTATCAGAAAACAATACCTAACTGAATTAGAAAGAACAAAATCAAAAAGAAAAGAATAATTTCTGTTGAGAAGCGAATTCCTAGACAGTGTAGAATGTGGGCATGAAAAGAGTTTTAGTAATAGGAGGTGGCTCAATAGGCCAAGCTATTCGTACATCTGTAGTTGAGGATGTTGTTGTAAATATATTTGATAATGACAAAGCAAAGGCTACCGTCTCTACAATTGAAGAAGGTTTAAATAGTGCAGACATTGTTTTTGTGTGTGTACCATCGCAGGCGCTTAGTATGGTCGTAAGTAAACTTGTTGAAGCCAAAACACTAGCACCCATCGTGTTGTTAACAAAGGGTTTAGATGAAGAAACTGGGGATTTTCCATACGAATTATTTCAAAAAGCAGGTTTGGAAAATGTCGCTATTTTGTATGGACCAATGATTGCGCACAAACTATCGGAGAAAAAACATAGTTTTGGAATGTTGGCATCAAGCAATCAAGAGATTTACCAGCAGTTAAAAGAAATTTTTTCTAATTGCTTACATATTGAGTACACATCTGATATCCATTCCATTGCTATTTTGGGAATTATCAAAAATATTTATTCTCTAGGTGCTGGAATGCTTCAGGGCTTGGATGTGGGTGAAAATGTTATGGGTATGTACACAGTGAGAGTTTTGCAGGAGATGAAATCAATTCTCACTCAACTAAAAGGAAATGTAATGCAAGCTGAACACGTTTCAGGCTTGGGTGATTTTATTGCGACATCAACAAGTGAATATTCAAAAAACCGCGCTACAGGCGACAATTTAGTGAACGGAGGAGCAATACCAAGCACTTCAGAGGGTATGGCCTCTCTACAGCTTTTTTGTAAAAAAATGTCAGTGTGCCCACCATTACTTGATACTTTGAATGCTATTGCTCAAAAAACAAAGACCCCTGAAGCTCTATTAGAAACTCTTATTTCGTATGAATAGTCTCGTACTTGATGTTGGTACCACAAATATTAAGGCATTCATTTTTGATGAATCGTTAAAGGTAGTTTCTAGTAGTTCAAAGGAAATTACAAAACAAGAATTTGACGGCAAGATAGAGCAAGCTGCAAAGCAAATAATTTCCACATCGATTGAAGTTATAAAGAAAGTTGTTGCAGATAGCAATATAAACCCCGGCTTGATTGTAGGAATGGGCATGACAGTGCAGAGAGAAACAATAATTGTTTGGGATAAAAAAACTGGCGAGCCCGTTCACCCTGCGATTTTATGGGAAGACAACAGGACAAAAAAAGAATGTGCAGATATTCAAAAAAATAGCGAAACGCTTGTACGGCAAAAAACCGGACTCTCTGTGTTGCCATATTTTTCTGCATCAAAAATTGCGTGGATATTTAAAAATGTAAACAAAGACAGTGAGTTGATTTGGGGCACAGTAGATACATGGATTATGTGGAATTTACTGAAGGAGAAACCACATATTACCGACTATACGAATGCGTCTCGTACTATGCTTTTTAATATAAATAATCTTTCATGGGATAAGGAATTGCTTGATTTGTGGAATTTGGAAAACAGTAATTTGCCTAGTCTTTCTCCGTCTATTTCAAATTTTGGCACTTTGGACGAATCTATTGTTGGCGCCCCGATCCCTTTAATTGCAGTTTGTGGAGACCAACAGGCAAGTATGTATGGAGCACTTAAGCAAAATATAAAAACGAAAATCACTTTCGGTACGGGGACTTTCTTAGTACAAGCTTTAGAAAATGGGTTTTCTGTTGTGCCTGATTTTTTTACAACTTTGCTTCCAACTAAGATTGGAGCTTCTTATGCGCTTGAAGCAAAAATTGGGGAATACGGACGTATTGTGGCCGATTTGTTGAGATTAAAAATTTCTTTGGAAAATATCACAAAAGAAATTGCAGAAAGTGTGAAGCCATGGATTGCTAAGTTGCCATTTATGCCGAAAGAAATAATTGTTGATGGAGGCATCACCCAATCTCCGTTTTTGTTAAGCGCTTTACGCTCTATTTACCCGAATATTTCTTTTGTTGAGCAATCAATATTTGAAGGCACTGCATTGGGTGTGGCTCATATGGTGTTTGATTCTCTGCGAACTCGGGAGTAATCTGTAGCTCTAATGCTCTACAAAAACATTTTAAAACCGGTTTTGTTTTTGTTTGACCCTGAATTAGTCCACAATCTCTTTATTTCCATGGGTGAATTCCTAGGACGTTTCTCGTTTACTAGATATTTGGTTTCCCTGGCATATGGATATCGCGGAAAAGATATCTCTAAAACAGTTGATGGGGTTTTGTACAAAACACCTTTTATACTTTCCGCTGGGTTTGATTACAATGGCCGTTTGACACAAATCTTACCTGCAATTTCATTTGGAGGGGTTGAGATTGGCTCTGTCACAGCTAGGGCATGTGAGGGAAATCCAAAACCAAGATTGATGAGGCTAGTGAAGTCAAAAAGTATTTTGGTGAACAAGGGGTTAAGAAATGATGGAGTAGACGCGATTATTAAACGCTTACAATCAAAACCAAAGCAGGACGGGTTTGTAATAGGCGTATCAATTGCAAGAACAAATGATAAACAATCCTCTACAACTGATCTCGGCATACAGGATTATTGTTATAGTTTCCGCCGACTGAACGAAGAAAATGTCGGGGATTTTTATACAATCAATATTTCCTGCCCTAATGCTTTTGGCGGTGAACAATTTACCACTCCGGAACTTTTAGAAAAATTGTTAGTTGAAATAAAGAAGATTCCAAGTAAAAAGCCTGTATATGTAAAAGTGCCAATAAACATTTCATGGGAGCAGATGGAGAAACTAGTAGATATTGTTGTTTCGTTAAACTTTAGCGGGATTGTTGTTGGCAATTTAAATAAAAAATACGAGGCTCTTGATTATAGAGATGAGGCGCCAATGGAATACAGGGGCGGTTTGTCTGGTAAGCCTTGCTTTGATTTATCAAACGAACACATTAAAAATATAAAACATAAGTATCCAACTGGATTTACAATTGTTGGTTGTGGTGGAGTAATGTCGCCAGATGACGCTCAAGCGAAGTTTAAATACGGTTCAGATTTGATACAGCTTATTTCAGGGATAATATTTGAAGGGCCATCTTTAGTTAAAAAGATGGCGAAGAGGTATTCACAAATGCAGTAAATACTAGACTATCGATTTATTTGTTTCCAAAGAAAGATACCGAGAAGGATAAAATCAGCCAACAAAACTAAACCGAACAAAAAGCCGAATGATCCTGCTCCGCTCATTCCTTGTCCATATCCATACATCATACCTACACATTATATACCGTATATGGGAGTCTCTGTAACACTTAATGCAGTTGCACGTCTTTATAGGTAATGAATAGAAAGAGATTAAATATAATCGGAATTTTAGTGATATTAGTAATAATTTTTTTGGCTCTAGTTTTTAGAAATGGAGGCAAAAATGATTTAGCTGCTGTCGGCAGTGTTGAAGTGCCTACAAGTTGCCCCAGTGACACATTTATATGTCCAAATAACGAAAAAGTCTCTAGAGTTCTGCCAAGTTGCCAGTTTGCGGTGTGCCCCATAGCCACAAATCCCTCTCCGGCTGCAGTCTTTAAAGACTAAAAATGTAGGTGTATAATCCGATTAATGATTTCTAAAATATCCATCGGGCTTCGTTATTGGTTGATGTTTGCTGTTATTGCAACAGCTAGTTCGGGGGCTATGTTTTTGGTTGTAGAGCAGGCCTTAAGGATGAATGCTAATGATCCCCAAATCCAAATGGCAGAGGATGCAAGTGCGGCTTTATCTAAAGGTGAGGCTTATTCAGTAATAGTTCCTGAAAATGAAGTTGAAAAAGTTGATATAGCAAAAAGTCTTGCGCCCTTTTTGATTATTTACGGAGAAAACGGCAAAGCGATTACCGGTACAGGCGCTCTGAATGGGGAATACCCAACTTTTCCATCCGGTGTTTTTGCTTATACAAAAATACATGGTGAGGATAGGGTGACCTGGCAACCATCAACAAGTACACGTGTTGCGCTTGTTGTCAGGTATTACACCGGAGAAAAGACAGGTTTTGCTGTCGCTGGGCGTTCAATGCGAGAAGTTGAGAAGAGGATAAATAATCAATTTATAATAATTGGTTTTACGTGGGCATTTGTAATGGTTATCTGTTTCTTACTCGTTTCGCATAAGGGTTTTCATATAGTGGATATGCATGCTAGAAGAGCAGAGGATAAAGTTTAATAGCCCCGACGCACAAGAATGGTCGGGGTCCCGACCCCAAGGAGCGTCGGGAGTAATTATTAAAAACACGAATCCCGTAGTAGAAAATGGCATCCGAGCAACTGTGAGATAATAAAAGGTAATGATAAGTCGAATATTAAAAGCAAAATTAATCAAAAATGACAATTGGCTCGAGTAGAGCAATGCCATTTTTCACTATCGGAATGAAAGGCTATTCAATAAATATAGAAAAAGCATCAATTGAAAATGATAACTTCAGAACAGTTTTATATACAGCAAAAAATTGCCAGCTTGTTTTGATGAGTTTAAAGCCGGGTGAGGAAATAGGGGAGGAAGTACATACTTTAGACCAGTTCTTAAGATGTGAGGCCGGAGAGGGTAAATCAATAGTAAATGGTACAGAGTATCCGTTTTCTGATGGTTTTGTAGTGGTAGTGCCAGCGGGTGCGAAACACAACATCATAAACACATCTAGTGACCGTCCACTAAAAATTTATACAGTTTACGCGCCACCAAATCATAAAGACGGCACTGTTCATATAACAAAGGCAGATGCAGAAAAAAACGAGGAACACTTTGACGGTAAAACAACAGAATAAAAAGAAGCGTTGTCCTTGGGTTTCAAGTGATGAGCTCTATATCAAATACCACGATACAGAGTGGGGCATGCCTGTCCGTGACGACAAAAAGATTTTTGAGTTTTTGGTATTAGAGTCGGCGCAAGCGGGATTGAGCTGGATAACTATTTTGCGAAAGAGAGAAAATTACAGGAAGGCATTTTCCAATTTTGATTATAAAAAAGTCGCAAAATATTCGCTGCGTGATGTAAAACGCCTATTGGGCAATTCTGGTATCGTGCGCAATCGTTTGAAAATTGAAGCAACAATAAGCAATGCAAAAAAGTTTTTGGAAGTACAAAAAGAGTTTGGCTCATTCAGTAAATATATGTGGAGCTTTGTAAATAATAAGCCGATTAAAAACAAGATTAAAACATCCAAAGATTACAAACCCACATCTATAGAAGGGGACGCACTGGCAAAAGATTTAAAAAAGAGAGGATTTAAGTTTTTAGGCCCAACCATCGTGTACGCCCACATGCAGGCTATAGGAATGGTAAACGACCACACAGTGTCGTGTTTTAGATATAAAAAATAGCATGAGAGTGTCGCTATCTTGTAAAATCGCGGCTAATATCAGGCATATAATATATACTTGACGGTTTGTCAATAAAATGCTAAATTCTGAAAAGTGTCCGGCAAATGTCCGGAACAGTTGTACCTTGAACAATTTTGCTAGGAGAAAGGGTTTACATGGACTCAACGTTTAGCTGGGTCGTTGGACATTGGTGGATCTTCGCGATCCTCGTCCTGCTCGGCGGCTACAAGCTCGTCATGCGTCTCTTCGGGGTGATCATCATCTCGGAAGACGAAATCGGCATCGTCAACAAGAAGTTTGTCCTCTTCGGGGCGAACAAGACGCTTCCGGATGGCAAGATCATCGCCCTCAATGGTGAGGCCGGTATCCAGGCTGACACCCTGGCCCCCGGACTCCATTGGGGCTATTTCTGGTGGCAGTACGAGATCAAGAGACAGAAGTTCATCACCATTCCTGACGGGAACGTTGGCGTCGTTCACTCAAGGGACGGCGCACCGCTCAACGACGGTCGTGTTCTGGCAGACGGTGTCGACTGCGACTCGTTCCAGAATGCGCGCAAGTTCCTCGGGAACGGTGGTCAGCGCGGTCCGCAGATCTCGGTCATCACGCCCGGCACGTACCGCATCAACACTGCCCTGTTCAACATCAAGATCGAAGAGGCCCTCGACATCCCTCAGGAGCAGATTGGTCTCGTCACAACCCGTGACGGTGCCGAACTGCCGAAGGGCGAGATCGCGGGCAAGAAGGTGGAAGGGCACGACACCTTCCAGAATGCGCAGGCCTTCATCAAGGCTGGCGGCTTCCGCGGTCCGCAGGAGCAGGTCATGCTCCCTGGACGTTACTACGTGAATCCGATCTTCGCCAAGGTGGAGCTTTCGCCGTTCACTGCCGTGAAGATCGCACACGTCGGCGTAGTCATCGCGTATGTCGGTGAGGACGGCCAGGATGTGACCGGCTCCGACTTCATGCATGGCAACCTGGTGGAGAAGGGCAAGAAGGGTGTCTGGGTCGAGCCTCTCGATCCTGGCAAGTACCCGATCAACCCCCGAACCCACCACGTGGAGGAAGTTCCCACGGCAAACGTCGTCCTCAACTGGGCGAACGACAAGACGGAGGCACACAAGCTCGACGAGCGCCTCTCGAGCATCAGCGTCCGTTCGTTGGATGGCTTCAAGTATCCAATGGACGTCAGTCAGATCATCCACATTCCGCGTGCTGATGCCCCCAAGGTCATCGCCCGCTTCGGAAGCGTGGCCAACCTGGTGACGCAGGTTCTCGAGCCAACCATCGGCAACTACTTTCGCAACGCAGCTCAGAGGTCGGACGTTATCGGCTTCTTGGCGGAGCGAAGCAAGCGGCAGGAGGAGGCGAAGGCAGCCATCGTCGCAGCGCTCAAGGAGTACAACGTCGTCGCGGTGGACACCCTCATCGGTGACATCGTTCCGCCGGATGATCTCATGAAGACCCTCACGGATCGGAAGCTTGCTGACCAGGAGAAGATCACCTACGCGACCCAGAAGGAAGCGCAGGAAGTTCGCAAGCAGCTCGCTCAGGCCCAGGCTCAGGCTGACACACAGCCGAGTGTCGTCAAGGCAGAGAGAGATGTCGAGATCGCCGAGTTCAACGCAAGGGCCGCGGTCAAAAAGGCCGAGGGCGATGCCAAGTCCAAGACGCTCAACGCCGAGGCCGATGCCAAGGTGACGGAGCTCAACGGCAATGCCGAGGCTGGAAAGATCCAGGCCATCGGCGATGCTGAGGCGAGCGTGCTCGACAAGAAGGGTAAGGCAATCGATCCGCGGAACTACGCGGCAATCCAGATTGCCGCGTCCCTCTCGAAGTCGGGCTTCAAGTTGGTACCGGATGTCGCCATCAGTTCTGGCGCGAACGGTGGCAACTCGTCTGGTAGTCCGATCATGGATGGACTGCTTGCGACGATGCTCGTCAGGGAGACGAAGTCCACCACCCCGGCGCCCGCAGCGCCCGCTCCGTCCGCGGAGCCGGAACCCGTGGCTGCTGAGGGTTCGGACAAGAAGTAAGCACCTGACCAAGAAGTACATTCAGTCCTGAAATTTAGTAAGGACTACAAACAGCGCTTAGGCGCGGCCCCAACCAGCAATGGATGGGGCCTTTGTTTTTTTATACGATATAATTTACAGACACACATTAAAAATTAATTTTTAAGAAAAGATGGAAAAGTTTTATCATAAGGACAATCATGATGTAGCGGATTTTTTAATCCGTTTAGCGCTTGCAATTGTTTTCATTTATCACGGATGGGGAAAGTTGCATAACATGGCAGGCACCGTTCAATTCTTCGGTTCAGTTGGCCTACCTATCTACTTTGCTTATATTGTTGCTTTCATAGAGTTCCTTGGGGGAATAATGATGCTTCTAGGCGTTTGGATAAGGCAAGTTGCTTGGCTTTTTGCAGTGATAATGATTGGTGCCATTGTATTCGCGAAAGGTTCTCACGGTTTTGCGGGATACGAATTTGAGTTAACACTACTTATCGCATCTCTCGCTGTAGCATATTTGCCAGTTGGTAAGTTCAGTTATAAAAGACTACGCGGATAATTGCTGACTTTGTAGTAAATCAAAAACCATCCTGAGCTTGTCGAAGGATGGTTTTTGGTTACTTAAGTTCTTTTTTTATTTCAGTTATTTCGTCTTCAATCTTCTGGAGCGTACTTTCTATGTGGTCGGTAGATTTCTCAATCTCATCTTCTTCTTTTTTAATTTGTTCAACAGATTTTTCAGACAATTGCTTTTCACCTTTGATACCAGTAAGTATTAGTCTGTTGCTTACAAAAGAAGAAACAAAAGCGCCAGTTATAACGAGGATTATTAAACCTAATACTATAGAAACAGGCCCGCTCAAAAAGGGAATAGTGTCTGCTGTGTGCCATATGCCTCTCCAAAAAAGGACGACACCAACACCTCCAACCATGGCATACACAAACGGATGTCTTGCTAATGTACCGCGCACGCGGTCTTCGACTTTATCGAAAAAGTTTATTATTTTTTTCATTACAAAAAGATTTTAACATAAAATTTTGCATTTTACATAATCTAAAAAAGGTGTTATACTACTTAAGGATTGAACATTTCAATCCTTCATTACCTGTGAGACAGGAGAATCTCTTTGCTCTGTTACAGATTCCAGTTCGCGGCAAAGGCTGATGACAAGCCTGTCGTTGGCAAGGTGCTTCGGGGCATTCCCGTCGAGCATGGTGAGGTCACGCTGGGGGAGTATCTCAGGAAGCGTGGGGACACCCCTCCGCGTATCATCGTGAATCACGCCAAACCGCCGGAGTTGCTCGATGGTTTCGTAATCTCGGCCTCAATCGGCGAAGGGTCGGACGGAAGTCTGGCGTCGCTTGTCAGGACGCTTGGTGATACCGAGGGAGTACTCCTTCTGGCGTCGAGCCACAATCCCGACGGCGTTGTTCCGCTTAACGGCAGGAACAGCTCGGGGTCGTTTTTCCGGCACGTTCCGATTCGGAAGAGCGGTGGGGTCAAGACTCTGCTCAAGGGCCTTTCGACCCAGCAGATTCAGGGACACCGCTTCGAGATCGAGACGGTGCTGGTGCACATGAAGCCGGGCAGCAGTATCATCGTGAAGCCCGCTGGTGCGCACAATGACGATGCTTGGTATGTCGCGCATCGTCATGGCGAGTTCGAAGTGAGGCGCCTCGGAGACCGCATTGGAAACGGTGCCGTCACTCCGATTGAGCTTCACGTTCCGCAAATCGGCAGCGAAGAATTGTACGTGTAGGAAATGAAGGAAATGAAGGCCGGTCGCATGTTGCGACCGGCC
>JBAQOA010000004.1:0-36970 GCA_049304335.1 Minisyncoccia bacterium
GAGCAAGGCTGTTTCTGCACTCATAACTAATGACATTGATTCGCTTGGCGGTATCTCTCCAGAAAATGCTCAAATTCTCAACAAAAAAGGATTCAATATAGTTACAGCGACTTTACCACGAGTATTCGGGTTATTTTTCAATCAGAATCAAAACAAAATATTTTCTGATAAAAATGTTCGCTTAGCACTATCACTTGCTGCGCCAAGAACAGATATTGTTAATAGCAGTCTAAAAGGATTTGCGGAAGCAGTAGATGGCCCCCTATCAAGTACCCTAGCGGATAATGATTCGTATGATAAAAAATTCAACCAAGCGATGAGCATTCTAGATAAAGCAGGATATAAGTTATCAAGCACTACGGGCATGAGGACAAAAACGACAGGTAAAGGAAAAGCTATAACGACTACAGCATTAAAATTTTCGATAGCTACTGCCGACGCTCCAGATTTGGTTTCTGCGGCGCATTTATTGGCTGACAGTTATAAAAAACTGGGATTTGATGTTTCGGTAAATATTTATGAATCTGGCGATCTTCAACAAAACATAATAAGAGAAAGAAAATATGATGCACTCCTTTTTGGAGAAGTAATAGGACGGGATAAAGATCTTTTTCCATTCTGGCATTCATCAGAGCGTTTCGATCCCGGACTGAACATTGCCCTCTATGCAAATAGTAAAGTAGATAAATTACTTGACACACTAAGAAGGACAAGCGATACTAAACAGCAACAGGATACTCTCAATTCGCTTCTTAAAGAATTTGATAACGACATTCCGGCAGCATTCCTATATGCACCAAAGTATGTCTATGCAATTCCAAAAAGCGTGAACAGAGTGGAATTAAAGACCGTCAATCACGGCTCTGAAAGATTTTTAAATGTTTCTGATTGGTATATAGAAACAAACAATGTTTGGAAAATCTTTGTCTCAGACCCTGTAACTAATTAAAAGTTTAAAAAATAAATAATGGAACCTAACTCAGGAACAACGGGCGCAAGACCTTTTAGAAGGTCATTTTCAGCATCTCAACCAAGAACAGGGGCTCCAAGAACAGACGGCGCAAGCTCTGGTAATGGACCAACTAGGCCGTCTTTCTCGGGACAAAGGCCACAACGAACAGGCGTTAGAAGATTTGGCGGTGGCGGTGGACGTCGTCCACCAAAGAGAGTCGGCCCTGGTGCGGGTGGATTTTCTGTACGAGAAACTCCTATGGATAAGCGAGTCTCAATTCCACCAATAGGAGATGCGATTCGCATAATTCCTTTGGGTGGAGTAGAAGAGGTCGGCAGAAATATGACTGCTGTTGAATTCAAGGATGACATTATTATTGTGGATGCTGGTTTTCAATTTAAAGAACAAGACACTCCAGGAATTGATTACATTTTGCCAAATACAAAATATCTAGAGGAAAGGAAAGAAAAAATCCGTGCATTATTTATAACTCACGGACACTTGGATCACATTGGTGGTATTCCTTACATCATTGATCGTATTGGTTATCCAACTATCTACACAAGACAATTCGGAGCAATAATGGTTGAGAAACGCCAAGAAGAATTTCCACACTTAAAGAAACTAGACATAAAAATAATTGAAGGTAAAGAAACTATTACTTGTGGCTCAATGAAAGTAAGCACCTTCCCTATTTCACACACTATTCCTGACTCAATGGGACTTGTGATTGATACGCCATATGGAGACATAGTCTTTATTGAAGACGTTCGTGTCGACAACATAAAGGGTATCCCAACAGATGAGGAGGTTGAGCAGTACAAACAATTCAAAAACAAAGAACACTTATTGCTTACTATGGACTCAACCTCTATCGAGAAGCCGGGGTTTTCACTTTCTGAATCGGTGGTTATTGAAAATATTGACAGATATATAAAAGAAGTTAGTGGGAGAATTATTATTGGTACTTTCGCATCACAGGTGGAGAGAATCATCGCGATTATCAATGCCGCAGATAAATACAATAAAAAAGTTGTGGTAGAAGGTCGCTCAATGAAAACAAACTTAGATATTATCAAGCACTTGAAACTCGCTGATACAAAAAATGTTGTAGGTATTGAAGAAATTGATAATTACCCTCCAGACAGAATCGTTATGCTTGTAACTGGCGCACAAGGAGAAGAGTTTGCAGCACTAATGCGTATAGCAAATAAAACCCATAAAAAGGTTCAACTACGTGCACAAGACACGGTACTTTTGTCTTCTTCAATTATTCCAACAAACTTTTCAGCAGTTACAAAATTGAAAGACAACCTTTACCGTTCTGGTGCAAAAATTATTACTTACTTGGATTCTGACATTCACGCTTCTGGACACGGAAATCGTGATGAGCTTCGTTGGATTCATGAGCAAATTCCACACAAATTCTTTGTACCACTTCATGGTAATCACTTTATGCTACGTCAACACGCTGAACTTGCAGAAGCAATAGGTACACCGAAAGAAAACATTGTAATCCCAGACAACGGTTCAATTATTGAAATCCGTGATGAAGGAAAATCAATAACAATTCTTAAGGAAAGAGCACCATACGAAGATGTAATGGTGGATGGTTTTTCTATTGGAGACGTGCAAGAGGTTGTTATGCGTGATAGAAAAGCGCTAGCACAAGACGGCATCTTTGTAATTGTGGCAACTATAAACATTAAGACGGGTAAACTAAAAAAGAGTCCAGATATTATTTCTCGTGGATTTGTATATTTACGTGAATCGCAAGAACTTCTAAATCAGGCACGTTTACTCATAAGGCGTTCAATTGAGTCTACAACCGAAGGGATGAACCCAATAAACTTTGACTACGTAAAAAATGCCGTGACAGAAGACGTGTCAAAATTCTTATTCCAGAAAACTGCTAAAACCCCTATTGTGATTCCAGTTACATTGGGAGTATAGAGTAGAGAAAAGCTGATAAACTATTGATATGCGCCTTGTCAGTCGCCTACACCATAAGGGAATTCTGCATAGAAATAGGAAATTTCTACCTATATTTTTGTCCTCGCTATTTATTGCTTTTCATTATGGGCTAGTTCTGTACATAGAATCGTCTTTTCTTGAAACATTCTTTACCCAAATAGAAACCGCTTTCCTTTTTGGTCTTGGAGCTGTTTTGTTTTTGATATTAATTCTTTCCGGCGAAGTCATAAAAAAGATCGGCGCCAGAAAAATATTCGCACTATTTACCACTGTTGAGGCCTTGGCCACTTGTATTTTGGCATTTTCAAACTCCCCCATTTTGATTGCACTTGGCTTCATTCTTGCACAAGGTTCGGTTGGCTTTTTGTCGTACTTGATGGATATATTTTTAGAAAGAGAAATGAAAGATGAAACAACAACAGGAGAGGTGCGAGGGATTTTCTTAACAGCTGCCAATCTAGCTTTAATTTTTGCCCCATTGCTTTCTGGTTTTTTGTTAGTAAACAATGACTACAGAAGGATATTTCTTTTTTCACTTCTTGCATTAATACCAGTATTCTTTTTGCAATTTGGTAAACAAATTGAAAAACATTCTATACCGCAAAATCACGGGATAATACCTCACTCCTTAAGATTAGGAATATTTTTAAGCTTTATTTTGCAATTTTTTTACGGCTGGATGGTGGCGTGGAGCCCAATTTATCTACACCAAATAATAGGTTTTGACTGGCCAACAATTGGAGTTATTTTTTCTATTATGCTTCTACCATTTGTGCTATTTGAATTACCGCTTGGTGAGCTAGAAGACAGAATGTTTGGAGAAAAAGAAATTATGGCAGGCGGTTTTTTACTTGCTGGAATTGCTACAGCATCGGTAAGTTTAATTTCAGGTGCATCATTTATGGTGTGGGCATTGGTCTTGTTTCTAACAAGAACCGGCGCAAGTGCAATTGAAATATCCACTGAGTCATATTTTTTTAAGCATGTCTCAGGTGGTGATACTGGCATAATTGGCATCTTTAGACTTGTAAAACCGGTTGCTCTAATTAGTGCACCAATAATTGGCGCGCTCTGCATAAAACTTCTTGGTTTTGGACCATCTTTTATTGTTCTCGGAGGAATACTTGTTATGAGTGCCTTCGTGGCCATGAGGTTAAAAGATACTCGTTAAAGACACACACCGTCTCTTTGGGACTAGAAATATATTATCGGCGTATATATTTGATTGGTATTACTACTTCCTCATCTCTTTCAGGATCTCCTGATGGATTATCCTTTTTAAGCACTAAAAATAAGTTACCGGTATCAACGCTTAGTGGTACTGCTATTTCATCTTCAAATGGTACAAATTTATCAGTCATCCAATCGCCCTCAGACCTAGCCACGGCCCTTGCAACAACCTTTCCTGTTAAATCTCTTACTTCAACTGGGAATGAACCTTCAAAGTACCAATTTCCCTTTGCTTCACCTGAAAACGAAATCGGAGTGGCAACGACTATGCCAGGAGTTGGAAAAAACACATGAACTTTTTCGTTTGTTATCGCGCCCGTCATTGCATTCAAACTTTCAACATAGGAATTTCCCGCATCGTCTGTACATGTACGCGGAAAGGATTCCTGCACTGGATAACCAGCCTTTATGCAACTTTCAAAATTATCAATGCTTGCTGTACCTATCTTTCCAATTTTTTTGAGTGAAGCAAAAGAGCCAATTACAAAAATTATAATTACTAAAAAAAGTATTGTTGAAGATTTATTAATTGTTTGCATTAATTTTATGTTCTAATTTTTTGAAGTTTTTCTAACGCCACTCTTATCATCACGCCCTCTGAAATCAAGAATAAAATAGTCCTGACAATAGAGCCTACAAATGGAATAAGTGCTAGTAATGAGATTATGAATGAACCCAACAGAATCGCTTTCCATGAAGCGGAATCACCTCTTTTTAACAATTTCTTTACAGTCGTACCTACCAATATCGGTGTAAACGCCACCGCAATTATTGCAAAAATAATTAGAAGACCCACAACTGCAATCGACAGCGGAACACCAATAACTGTGATGATCAAAAGTGCAGCAGAAATTGGTGCGCCTATAAAGAACAAAATACCTGCAAAAAAATTCTGAAATGGATTTTGTCTTGCTCTCTCAGAAAGCGCCGTCATACTTCTTTTTCCAACCGCAAAGAGAATCATGGAAGAAACAAAGATTGCTATGAATTTAACCCAAAACAGTGAATCCCAAAGCATAGAAAAAAAACTTGAATCTGGTCCGGTTGCATAAACTTTTTCATACTTGGTTTCTCCGAGCACTTTAGCCGTTTCGCTTATATCTGCCATTCTGACAGATTTATAGCTGAGTACACCTTTTATTACAGCGTTCGGACCAATATGCAGTTTGTCAGCCACAATTCTTGCATCGCCGTTGATTATCCCGTTTATAGTCACATCGGCTCCAGAAATTTTCACAGTACCGGATACTGGCGCAGACAAAATTATCGTATTACCTGCTATAAGTACGTCCCCAACAACTGATGCATTCGTACTCTCGACAATTCTTATATTATTTCCAACAACGGCCAAATCACCCCCTATTTTTCCTGAAACTATTATGGTTGCACCAATAATTCTTAAATCATGAGTAATCGTTGATACAACATTAACTGTGCCGCCTGCAAGCATCACATCACCATTAACGTCATCATTTATGAAGATATTACCGCCAGCACCAAGCACATCGCCAAAAACTTTTCCCATCATGGTCAACTGCTGTCCTGCTATGTAAAGATTGCTATTTATTTCAGTGTTTTTTTGAACAATATAATTGTCTCCCCAATCAACGACCGCGCCACGTGTATGTGCCAAGCCAAAAAACAAAA
Organism: Minisyncoccia bacterium; assembly: GCA_049304335.1. GTDB lineage: Bacteria > Patescibacteriota > Minisyncoccia > Phycocordibacterales > Zambryskibacteraceae > 12-FULL-44-12b. The sequence goes on from JBAQOA010000004.1 coordinate 5,804, forward strand.
ATACTATCAGGACTGGTATAAAAAATAGAATGTTTTTTTTCATGCTAACAATTATACCCCTAGTGAAAATACACTGCCACACAATCTGTTTAGGACATATTTCTAAGCTATTGTACAAGTCCATAAATATAGAGGTGCATCCAGCATAAATAATATGTCACTCAAAGCAATATCTAATTTAACCAAGAAACGATGAAATAAATTACTGCCTGTAGTGTAATAAGTAAGTGTTTCTTTCTATTCTCAAAGCTTTAACTATAGTGGAAATGCGCCAACACAAAGAGTATTATGAATAACCTAAAGCTAAATTCCCAACAAAATGTTTATAAAAATACGAAACAATAAGTATCTTGCAAAAATAACCAAATTTGTAACCAACCATAAATTTACTTCATTAATTATAGTTGTGGCGGTCGTATTCGGGTCTAATTATTTCTGGACTAAAACGCATCCAGTTGTAGACACAAAATATGTTTTGGGGACTGTTAAAAAAAGTAACATCGTTGTGTCTGTTTCAGGTACAGGACAAGTGACAACTGAGAACCAAATTGATTTAAAGGCAAAAGCATCAGGTGAAATTTTGCAATTAAATGCAAAAGTTGGACAAACAGTTGAAAAAGGCGCACTTATCGCATCACTTGATGCGAGGGATGCATACATATCATTGCAAACCGCACAAATTGCTTTAGACAAACTTTTAAAACCAGCAGATGATCTTTCTGTCATTCAAGCTCAAAATAATTTATCAAAAGCTTATGATGACGGCTTTAACAATGTGTCGAGCACCTTTATTGACTTGCCCCCAATTCTAAGCGGCCTGTATGACCTACTCTTCTCCCAAACAGGTTACTTGTCTTCTGCAAACGCAACCACACTTACTGGTACTGCAAAAATGTATGAAGATCAGGCAGCATCTAGCTATGGCATTGCAAAGACAAATTATGATAAAGCTCTAGCTTTATATAACCTGACATCAAAATCTTCTAGCAGTAAGACACAAATTGAAGACCTAGTCGCTCAAACATATGAGACTGTAAGGCTTGTAGCGCAGGTGGTAAAAGACGCCAAAATAGCTGTTGATTTCTTGCAAGATGAAAAAGATGATCAAAACAATTCATCAGTTTTAAGCTTACAAAGCAATATTTCAAGCTGGACAAGCAAAGTAAACACTGATCTTGCCACCATACTTGCAAGCAAGGCCTCCATCAGCGACTCCAAAGAGTCTTTGATAAAACTTCAAGAAGGAACTGACGCGTTGGACATACAAAGCGCCCAGTTATCATTACAACAAAAACAAAACGCTTACCAAGATTATTTTATACGCGCACCTTTCGCTGGTGTTGTAGCAAGAATTCCTGTTCATGCTCATGATAGCGTGACCAGTGGCACAGTAATAGCAACGATTGTCACGCCACAAAAATTTGCTGAAATTACTCTAAATGAGGTTGATGTCGTGAAAGTAAAAACTAGCCAGAAAGCCACGATGACGTTTGACGCCATAAACGGCCTAACTGCAACTGGTGAAGTTGCAGAGGTTGACTCTGTCGGCACAGAAGATCAGGGAGTTGTTACCTATAATGTAAAAATAAAATTTGATTCCAACGATGAAAGAATAAGGCCTGGAATGAGCGTAACTGCCTCAATCATTACCGATGTACATTCAGATGTAATTACAGTGCCAAATAGTGCTATTAAGAAAATCTCTGCAGGATCAGAAGTGCAAGTAGTCGGAGATGCTGACAAAAAATTGTCACAGAATTCTGCTGGCGTATCACTCACCTCATCGCCAAACACTGTTTTGGTTGAAACAGGATTACAAAATGATTCAGATACGGAAATTATTTCTGGATTAAATGTAGGTGATGTAATAATTCTAAGAACCATAAACGGAGCATCAACTGCTAAAACTACGGCGTCAGCATTTAGTATCCCTGGAACACAGAATAAGAGCACAGGAGGTGCGGTGAGAGCAATATCTAGATAACTTCAAATGATAGAAGTAAAAGATATTAAAAAGATTTATGACAACGGCGGAGATAAAACCCAAGCATTGAGTGGAGTGAGTTTTACAATCAAAGATGGAGAGTTTGTGGCAATTATGGGTCCATCAGGCTCTGGAAAATCTACGCTGATGCATATTCTGGGGGCCCTTGATACACCAACACACGGTAAATATTTTTTGGACGGACGTGATGTTTCTAAGTTTACGGACGATGAGTTGGCAAATTTGCGTAGAGACAAAATTGGTTTTGTTTTTCAATCGTTCAACCTACTCCCCCGTACAACAGTTTTAAGAAATGTTACTCTCCCACTTATTTATGCTGGTGTACCAACAGAAGAAAGGGAAAGACGTGCAAAAGAAGCTCTTATAGGTGCCGGACTTACTGAAGAACACTTTGATCATAAATCAAACGAGCTTTCGGGAGGACAGATTCAAAGAGTGGCAATTGCAAGAGCTCTAGTTAATAACCCATCACTTATTTTGGCAGATGAACCGACAGGAAACCTAGACACAAAAACTGGTGAAATTGTGTTGGGAACATTTCAAAGACTTAATGCAGAACTTAAAAGAACTATTATCTTAATCACTCACGAACATGATGTAGCAGAACATGCGGAGAGAATTATTTTAATTCGAGATGGACTAATTGTAGAAGATAAAAAAAATCACAACAGAAAATTTGTAAAAATATGAGCCCACAAGATATTTTAAAAGAAACATACACTGCCCTATCAGCAAATAAAGTTCGCTCAAGCCTTACTGTACTTGGAATTGTAATTGGCATTGGTTCAGTAATTTCAATGGTGTCAATTGGCCAGGGAGCACAAGCTTCAGTTCAGACATCTATTGAGGGTCTGGGTTCTAACCTTTTAACCGTTTACCCAGGTATAGTCCAAGCGGGCCGTGGTGTTGTATCTTCTGGCAGGGGTTCGGCCCAAACGCTCAAAAATGAGGATATGGACGTCATAAAATCGATAGACGGTGTTTCTCTTGTTGCTGGTGAATTAGACAGGCGACTGCAAATAGCAGCCTCAACTGGCAATAACACTAACTCAACTATTATAGGCACGGTGCCGGAATATGCTGAAGTTAGAAATTTAAACTTGTCCGATGGCTCATTTATTTCTGATGGAAATCTTACTGGCTTAAACAGAGTAGCAGTACTTGGTGCAACTGTTGCGAATGATTTATTTGCAGACAGTGACCCTCTTGGTCAGACAATAAGAATTAATGGCTCGCTATTTAAAGTCATTGGAATCCTGCAACCAAAAGGCGGTAGTGGCTTTGCAAATCTAGATGACATGGTATTTGTTCCACTATCAACAATGCAAAAAGTTTTAGCTGGCGTTGATTACTTATCAACAATTGCAATAAGCGTACAAAACAAAGATCAAATGTCAGCTGTTCAAGACGAAGTGACTACCCTACTTACTGCTAAACATAGAGTGAGCGATCCAGATTTTTCAATAATATCTCAAGCAGATATTTTGGGTACTTTGAATCAAGTAACTGGTGCATTCACAATGTTTTTGGCGGCCATAGCAAGTATTTCTTTAGTTGTTGGCGGTATCGGCATTATGAATATGATGTTAACAACCGTTACAGAAAGAACACGCGAAATTGGTTTGAGAAAAGCAATTGGAGCTACACAAAAAGATATACAGAGACAATTTCTTATTGAGGCCACGACATTAACTTTTGTGGGTGGTGCAATTGGAATATTTTTAGGATGGTTAATTTCGTTTATCGTCTCCAGTTTAGGCCTCGTCCAAACGCAAGTTTCTTTATCTTCTGTCTTACTGGCATTTGGCGTTTCGGCCGCAATTGGAATTATATTTGGATATTACCCTGCCAAAAGAGCAGCGGGGCTTAATCCTATTGAGGCATTAAGATATGAGTAAGTATTTATTAATTAAAATGTAGAAAATGGAAAATCCAATTGAAAAGGCAGAGAAAAAAATAGGTTTTTATGTTTTGGGAGCAATAATAATTTTGATAATTGTATTTTTTGCTGGAACTAAGTTCGCAGTAAAAACAGCACAAAACCAAAGTGAAGTATTACAAAACACAATGGGTGCACGTGGCTTTGTCAGGGGTGCTAGTGGGACAATTTTGGGCACAGTAATTAAGAAAGATGACCAAAGCATAACCTTGCAATCACAAGACGGGAGCACAAAAATTATATTTTTGAGTGGTTCAACTCAGATTACAAAAACAGTTAATGGCACAATAAGCGATGTGGCTATCGGTGGCACTGTATCCGTAAGTGGAACATCAAATACAGATGGCAGTATTAATGGGCAAACGGTACAGCTAAGGAGTAGTCGGGATTTGATGATGAGATAAAACAAAAAACATCCGCCGAAATGGCGGATGTTTTTTGTTACCCTTAAATTTTATTATCTAAAGACAAAAAGTCTGCACCATTTAGAAAAATAGAAAAGGTGGCTAATGCCAAACCAAAATCTCTGACTCCTAGTGCATTTAAGCCCACGGTGAATGCAATGCCAAGTAAGTGTAGCGCCAAAAGAAATGATGTGAGCCTAGTGTAAAATCCTATGAGCAAGGCCACCCCAAAAACAACCTCAAACCAGCCGTTTAAGACAACCATTTTTATCGCAGGAATGAAATTTATGAATGCTGGTATAAACGATGTCCACTGCTCTGGCCTCATTAATTGCTGCGTTCCGAACCAAATAAAAACTAATGCCATTGCAACACGTAGAAGTACCGAGGCCCATTTTTGTGTGTTATTCATTTTATTTAATTAATGTCCCTATTAGAAAACGGTTAAGTATATTTTCTGGTCTTCTTTGTCCACCGTGCTGATTGTTAAAAGCGGAAGAGCCGTCAATACCACAAATAACCAGAATGTTTTCCTGACCGCCTGGATGCTCATTAATCCATTGGGTCAAATCATAAACATTGCCATTTATAGCAGTCCAACAAGATGATTCACTTTTGTGTGCAGATATTTGGGCCAAAGTATATATTTTGGAGTCGGCTGGAGCGCTTGGGTTTGCCTCTCCCACCGCTATACCCTTTGGATTTGTACTCTCTCTGGGGGCACTAGTTTGATAATTATTATTTGTATTAACAAACAAATAAAATCCTCCGACAACAAAAATCGTTGTCATTAAAATTGTTAAAATAAGTTTTGCTTTCATATTTATATATTAACTTATAATTTATAAAAAATTAATTTATCCAAAACATAAAAGGCCGTTAAGCCTTTTATGTTCTCAAAATTATTAACTTATGGAAAGTTCTATAGTCCAAACCATCCATGTGCCATTCCTCTACCGTCCATTCTGCTTTTGTTTGACATTATTTTACTCATAGTTGCCAAACGGCTATCTGCCTGTGCTTGCGTAATAACGCCCTGATCAACTAAAGCCTTGAGGTGCGCCTTCATTTGTACGCTCCTTTCATCTTTTATTTTTTGCGCTAACTGATCTTTGGTAATACCATTTGCTGTGGCTATTTCCTCTAAGGTTTTTCCTTCTACCCAAGCGGCTTTCACTTTATCTATAGATATTCCTAACAACGTAGCTTGCTTTTGAAACATCGTTGTCTGCATTGTTGCAATTTCAGCCGGTGTCAAATTTGGCATATTGAAACCCTTTGCTGATACCATGCCTGCACTACCAAGTAGGCCGAGCCCAACGAGTGACAAAACTGCTTTTGTTGATATATTTTTTTTCATTTTTGATCCCACATTACTTATAAAGCACCATCATCTGATGCACTATTTATTACACTGGTATCAGTAATTTATTACATCAGCCTGTCTGGGTCTGCTGAACATCATTCTATAAGGCATATTATTCCTGTCTCCAATTCTTTTTACACCTATAGCCTGTACTGTATTTTCTACACGCTCACCAAATACTACTACCGCTATGTCATTGATTAATTCCAAACCTGGTTGAATTTTCGTGTCTGGGTTTATTTGTATGTTTAAATTACCTTCGTTTCGCGTCTCTAAAATAAAGCCACCATTTGTACTAGTCGAAATTAGCCCCATGTGGATTTCCCACTGCTCCTTATCTAGAAAATTGCTGTAAAAAAGCTTAAACATAGGGACACCCCTTCTACCAGCGTAGTTAGAAAATCTTTCATGAAATTTTAAGTTATCGTCTATTAAATTCCCAAATACAATGAGCACAAGAATCACCAACAATGAGTAAACAATCGGTTTTTTATAACCAAATGAATACCTTCTAATCAATGATTCAACTAAAACAATAGAAATTACCCCAACTAGAATAAGTAGCCATGGAACTGCCATCAGAAATATCCCTATGCCTCTAAATCCGAACTCTGGAGCAAACACCGCGCCATTGGTTTTAATTGCAAAGGAAACAAAACTTGTTATGTACAACAGTATAGACAATGACAGAAACACGGCTAGCACACCAAAAATTGTCTTAACAATAAAATGCCACTTTGGTTTCATAGAAAGCTTTCCCTCTTTTATCTCTCTCAAAACAGTATTGAGTATTTTGTTTTCTTTTTTATTGTTTTCCATATTTTTGTTCGAAAATTTCTTTTAATTTTTCCTTGCCCCTAGAAATCCTAACGCCCACCGTTGATACCGGTATATGCAGGACATCTGCTATTTCTTTGTAATCCAATTCTTCATAAAAATATAACACCAACGGTTCTTTGTATTTTTCGTTTAAACCAGAGAGAGACTCACTCATTGCCTTCTTTAGTAAATTATCATCGGACTCTTTGTCTGCAGTTTCTGGTGCTACTGGATGCGGAAAAAAAATATCTGTATCAAAATCTATATTTATAAATGGACGGTTACTCTTTTTCCTCAACTCGTTGGCAAACTCATTATGTGCTATGCGATATATCCACGGTGAAAATGGCAAATCCGGACTAAAACTCTTTATGTTTACATAAGCCTTCATAAAAACATTCTGGACTATGTCATAAATGTCCTCCTTGTCAGAAAGAAAATTTCTGCCATATCGCCTTATTTTCGGCTCATAATGTTCTACCAGAAGACCAAATGCCTCAGCATCACCGTCTTGAACTTTTTTGATGATAGCCCTTTCATCGCTAAGAGTCATCTTCTGATAATACACCCGAACTAATGTTTTATTTCAAAACAGGCCAAATAATATCTAGAACATTATTCTATAAAGAAGATTCGTGAAAAAATCAGCATTTGGGCCATAAACTATTATTCCGCCTAGTGTCCCTGTTATTAGGAGTACCAATAGTCCTGCAATGGAAAGCATCACTACTACTGATTTTGAAAAAACCTTATTTACTAGAGTTGTGGCGGTCTGGGATACTCTATTGCCCCACAGTTTAATTAGGTAAGAGCCTAGAAGCACAGAAAAAATAAATGTTGTGGCGCTAGCAAAACTTTCGTGTACATGTATGACATTCCTCATTGAGGCGAATTCCCTTTCCCCAAAATCCCCTGTTGCAAGTGATGCATAAGCACCCAAAACCCCAAAAAATAAAAGAATTACTTTTGTATGCAACATCGAATCACTATCCTTGATTCGTTGAGACCATATGCATTCGAGTACTACATAAATACTTAATAATGCTACTGGAAAATGCACAAAAATCGGATGGATATTCATATGATGATTATATAACAAAATGAATTTACAAAAACGTATATTATTCTGATAAAATTATTATATGGACAAACAGGCCATCCTTAAAAGGATCGACTTATGTGCGCTTATTTTGATACCAATTTTTGCTGTCATTCTCTCTGTGTTTTTTCATTCAAAATATTTGATTTCAGTTTTGCTTTTTTATTTTGCGCCCGCTTTATATTTAATAATACGCTATAGAAATTACAGTTTTGAGTTAAAAGATTTAATTTTTACCATTGTTTTTGCAACCCCATTTGCCATAGTCGTTGATTATATTGGAACCATCAGTGGCCTATGGTTAGCACCAAGCAGTATTATTTTGCCAAGATTTTTGGGGGTAATTCCACTAGAAGACTTTCTATGGATGTTCACGGGCACATATCTCATAATAATTCTATATCAATCCTTTTTTGACCGTGGCAAACATGAACTTGTTGACCACAAAATATGGAGATTTATCCTACCCGCAACAATGCTCATGGGCTTGTTTCTCTACTTAGTTGACGTTAATTACCAAATATTTTTCTGGCCGGGCAAATATACCTATCTCGTCTTGTGCTCTGTTTTCTTTTTGTTTCCAGCTACCCTTTTTCTGTCTCGTTATCCAAAATTTTTTAAGAAAATATTGGCTGTAACCAGTTATTTCTTTTATGTAACATTCCTATTTGAATTTACAGCTACCTATTTAAAACAATGGATATTCACTGGCTCGTATATTGTTAATCCGATCTCATTGTTTGGATTTGGCTCAGTTGCAATAGAGGAACTATTTTTTGTTGGAATTGTGGGCCCTATAGCTGCTATCGCATTTTATGAATATTTTGATGATGATTTAAAGTAGGCACTTGTTTTCTAACTCAAAGATTATGCTCAGTTAAATAATTTTCTGTTGCTTTAATATCTATAAGCTGGTGGTCTCCATCTAATTCCATCTTGTATTTCATTAATTCTCTTGGATGCATAACTTTCACATCAACACCCTGTATGCAAATGTCTAAACCGTCGTCAGAAAGCTCATTGTGTTTTATCCATTCAGTCCTATTCTTATTACTTATCTTCATTGTATCTGTACCGCTAATATCAATTTCTTGTTCGTGATATTTAAGTGTAATTAATTCGCAATCCCATTTGCCATCAATATAACGAGACGGGCCATAGGTAATGTATTCTGAAATTTCTGGAAATATTGTTGCAAAATATTTATCTGGTATGCCAAAATCAATATCATTCAATGGTCTAGAGGACCCATATATTTTGGCTGCAAAGCCACCACCAATCCTGTATGGAATGTTGTGTTTATTAAATAATTCAACCATAAACTTAAGCGCTTCAATAGTTTTTGGTTCAAAATTATTCATTTTTGTTTATTAAATCCAATCTTTTCTCCCTACGCCAACCCTTTATTTGCCTCTCGCGTTTCAGGGCTGAACTTCTATCTAGGTGCTCCTCAGTATACAAAATCTTTTTCACGCCCCTTGAACGTGTAAAGTGCCCACCTATGCCACCTTTGTGTTCGAGAAAACGGCGCTTTACATCGGTAGTTATACCTGTATAAATCGACTTATCTCCACATTCAATAAGATACACAAAATACATAATTGTCCTTTGACAAGCTCAGGACACTTCGCCTCTCCCACCGTTGCAGAGGCCTGCACTGAGCGAGCGAAGCGAGTCGAAGTGCTGGACACCCCGAGCCAGAACTTTTTAAAGTGAGGCAAACAAAGGGTTTTTCTATGGGCTTGATTATACCTAACGGCACGCTCTCAGGACAGGGTTAGTGTCATTTTAGGCTCGGAAAACTTGAATATGTCGTTTTCTGAAAAAAATATGGTGTAAAATAAGGTGGAAATAAGACCTAGAAAAATTAATCAACTTTCATGTCTAGATGGATGAGAACAAAAGGTGAGATCGAGGAGAGCAACGGACACGGTGGTGCGCGCCGTGGTGCTGGTCGTCCTATCAATCCCGAGACTAAGCGAATACTCGATAAACACTTAGGAGAATATGTGATTGTTAAGGAACGCCGTCATGGTCAGGTACGCCGAGTAAAGAAGCGTGTCTATACTGCCATACTGGATGAACTCTTAAGGCAGGCCATGACTGGAGACTTGAAAGCCATTAAAGCTTACCTCAATGTAACTCTCGGAAAACCTCGCCGAGCTGATGGTAGCAAAGCCAGGTCTAACCCGCTTGTCTCCTTTAAGTATATCGCTCTTCCTAAATACGATACACTCCCAAAACTCCTAAAGGATCAGCCTGACCTATAGTTTCCTCTGGCCATTCCATCTCATATTCCACATCTTGATTGGATGACTCTGATTTCGCCTCCTCCCAGGAATAATAGATTGATAACCACATCACCACGACAGTTATCGAGGTGACAACGACAAAGACCGGGTGCCAGTACTTTCTAATTAAATTCATAGGACCTAATTTCTTTCTGGCTGGAGACCATGTTGCCTGAAGCAAGAGTCGTAAGCCAGTTTATAAGCAGTGGTTTCTGTCTCATAACTCTTTGCTACAGCCTTGCGAGCATATTTGTCACACTCAGTTCTTATGTCGGAAGGATATATAACGAATCTGTAATTGATTAATAGTCCTACAAATATCAAAACGATTATTCCAATTCCCCACAATCCATACTTAACAATCTTATTTTTCATATTGTTGATCGCGATTTCTGATAATTTAGACACGCAAAAACCCGGACACCAAGGCGAGCCTTGCGGCTCATACCAGGGTTTCCCCTGATAACGCGATCAACGCCCCTGATGCCGGGGTTTTTACGTTGATCGCGCTTGTTTGCCATGCCAATCCTTTTAAAGATTGGTTTAGGCACATATTCAGTTGTATGTATCGGTTGAAAACCGCTACTAGGTCATTTTAGTACAGATAGCTTATTTCGCGAAGGGGCTAGGACACTTCGGGAAATTCTCTTAATAACTCTGCGTACTCTGTGTGACCTCGGGCAACAAGACGGTTAATTACTTCTCTTGCTGACTTCTGTGCCTTTAAATCAGAGGACTGGAGGACGGCTCGCAAGATACCAAAAACTCCACTACGATCTCCCATAATCATCCAACTAGGTTGATCCAGGTTGATAATCTTGTTTAGAATCTGCACAGCCTGAAGTGGTCGTCTAGAAGCGGTTTCAACAAGTACGTCGGCGACAGAGTGGTGAGTCCTGACTTTTGATCCAAAGTCGAGGGCTTTTAGATATTCCTCAAAAACCCAATCCTCTTCAAACTTTCCAGAAGCAAACCACCACCCAAAGCCAGACATTTCTTTTTGGTAATTCTTCTTATCGGAATCTGCTGTTGCTACAGCCAGTCTTGCATTCCAAAACTCTCTCAAACGTCCTTCAAGTTCGGGAGGAAGAGGTTCTTTGTCAGAACGTAGACTTGCACCAACAAAATCCATTACGTGTTCACGTAAAGCATCATCGGCATTGTTCCAGAAAGTAACCATGAGTGGATCATCGAGTTTGATAAGCCCTCTCCAATACATGATGATTAGGTGTTCACCCAGCTTACGCTGCGGGTCTCGATAACTTTTCTCTGATTTTGTTGATACCAAAAGATTATCTACTGCCACTGAGTACTGCTTACGAAGAAGTTCGAATATCTCGTTATAAACCGGGACGTAGAGAACATACGCACTCCACGCCGCACCGTATAGAGGGTTTGCAAATTCATCCTTCGGGAACAAATCTTGTAGATGAGACATTAACCATTCTTTATCCATCAAATGTAACCAAGGAAGGAATCTGCCATATACTGCACGCACAGCAATCGATGGATCATTAAGATGGTCACTAAACAACTTTTCAAGTTCAGGTATTTCTTTAAGACTGAAATTAGGATCTGTCTTCCCACCATGAAGGTTCTTGCGAACCCAAAGACCGTATTCAACTGCCATTTGGATTGCGTACCCTCGGACCGTATTAGTGGCATGCGTGTAAGAGTCTTCAATAGGATAATCTTTTCGAGATTCTTCCTCGGGTGTTGGATTGGGATCATCCGCAAGAATTTTAATTATTTCCCAGACACTTTCTCGTAGCTCGAATGGAATTGAGTTTCTATTTAATCCTGTTGCAACAAGAGATGTGATTGACTGCCTCGTCCAACCCCAATCAGGGTCTTGATCCATAACCTCTCCTGCTCGATTTGGAATAGTCCTTGGCTGCTCAATGACCCATTGGCAAAGTCCAAGAAGCGCAGACCAATCGGTAGTTCGCCCATTTTGAGACAACTCATGGAGGGTTTGAATGAGAGCTCGAACATATGTTGGGTCAAGACCTTCAAACGCTTTTGTCATTTTCTCAAAACGCTCAGGCTCGAGACGAATTGCTGCACTCAATTCACGTCCTAAACCTTCTTTTGTCGGACCCATCCAGCGTCGAGACTCACCAGGATCCCAGCTTTTCAATAATTCAATAATTTCTGATGAAGAAAGCTTTAGTAAATCTTGTGCCGGAACCACGCTGGTAGGTCCAGTTGATGCATATGAATAAGAAGCGAAATCAGGGTGTTCAGGCTCCTTATACTTGGTAACCAACTCCTCTCGTATGGTTTTCCATTCTGGGTCGAGCTGACCTTCCCCTATAATCGTCAGCTTCTCAAGTTGCCAATGTTCCTTATAGCGTAAGAGATTGTCTTCCGATGGCACTTCTTCTCTAAGAGCAAGCCTTTTGTCTATTTCAGCGGCGTTGTGAATCCAATCGTAAATTATCTTTTTACTTTCAGGATTCAACAAGTTGAAATGGCGACCAATCAAACGCGCATACTCATGCTTCACTTCAGAGAGACTGAACCATTTCTCGTTTAAGAGAAGCCTACTCACTATTTTCGGATCAGGAGAGCCAGACTCAGCAGTTAGATGCATAGCAAGACGAATAAATACTGACCATTTCCTTTCCTCCAATGCCGAGATTATTTCGTCTAACCTTGATGGATCCTTTCCAAGAATCAAGGCTGCGGTATCTCGAACAGCATCTATGAGATGGTCCTCGATGCCGCCTGGCATATGGTTCTGAGAGTGATTCTCGATAGCGGGTCTAGGAATGTACGTGTAGTCATGGTAGGCCTCTTCTCCAGTGAGATTATTCGGGTAGCTGAGAGCTACAAACTCATTAAGCAAATCAGTGCTAAGTTTTAGAGCTGCTTGGGCATCAAGTCCAACAATCTTCTTAAATTCATCTTGAATAAACTGTCCATATTGCCATTCATCAAGCCTTCCACGGACATCAGGAGAAGGAGTGTAGGTCTGTCCTTCTGGAAGAGTAATCGATTCTCGTTTATCAGCTTGTAATTCAAGAAGAATTTTTGCGATATCGGTAGCAGCCACGATTTCCGCATCTTCGACAAACTTAGTGATAACTGCGTTAACACTATTCGAGATATACATCGAATGGTTAGCACGTGCCCAACCTTTAATCTTTTCCAAAAGAGATAGTCGTTCTGATTTTGGAAGTACAGCTGAGATATCGAGTAAAGCACTCTTCACATTCGCATTGTCCGTGTCTGCGACGGCAAGCAGTATATCCCTTACCTCAACAGGCTTTACCAGAGCCATCTTCAATAGATAAGTGGCTGCAGGCCAAAGTGGGTACCGAATAGTTCGAGAGCCATCTTCATATCCATACTCGGGGGGTGGTGGATCTTTGAAGATATCCTTTCCCCGAAGAAGTGGGAGCCATGCTGGATTACTAAGTTTTTCGAAGAAGCGATTATGAGATATGAAGTTGTTCGGAACGGAAGACGCGAAGTAAGAAGCGTCATCCTTTGTTGGGGCAGTCTTTGCAGCAAGCTTTTCAACGGAGTCGAAGATAATGAGATATCTGCTCTCGAATTTATCTAGAATGCCATGCAGAATCGCGTCCATACTTTCCCATAACTGGTGGAAGTCTTCGTCAACAGGTCTAATCGGCTTTAAACCCCGACGATGGGTATATTTTTGAAGACCTTTCTTTTTACTTGGAAGTGCGAGCCATGCTTTAGCAAGCTCATCATCCTCCTGAATACCTAGCATCGTTAAAACCGATCTGATTTCATCAATATGTTTTCCCCTTTCTCTTTCATCATCTTGGTCACCGTCAGCACTAGACACCTCTTCCAATGAGACATCTTCTGGTTTACCAGCAGCAAGCGGAGCAAGCACATCTCTTAATGCGCCTTCAATCTCTCTGAGCGAATGTCCGACCATATTAGTCGTTGAAGCGAGAGGTGGATCAATAGTGCCGGACATCAAACGACAGGCATCCTTGTAAAACTCTGACGCACTAGAACTTACAAGGCGAGAAAGACGCTCATGTATTAAACGTTGCCTTGGATCACTAAGGCTGAAGGGCACAGATGGAGTATTGGGTTTTTCTGGTATCTGGTTGTCTGTCATGGGGTTAGAGGGCATTTTAACATTTTTGACCATTGAACGCGTGTGAACATGCCCTACTGACAACTGAAATGAACCGCGACAGAGTATGGGTTATGGAAACGACTTACATGGAAACCCTGCCAAAAGCAGTGCCCGAAGTGATACACATCCGGTATTGCTTATATGCACGCAAATCGACTGAACGGGATGAGAAGCAGGCTCTCTCAATTGAATCTCAGGTTAAAGAGATGCTGCAGATTGCCGAGCGAGAAGGACTTGAGGTCATCGATGTCCGACGAGAGGCACACTCGGCTAAAGCTTCTGGTGAACGCCCGGTATATAACGAAATTATAAAAGACCTCCGCGCAGGTCGTTTCAATGGAGTTCTTGTCTGGCATCCAGATCGTCTCTCTCGTAATGCAGGAGATCTTGGTTCCCTAGTTGACCTCATGGATCAGAAGGCTTTGGTCGAAATACGAACATACGGACAAAGATTTACCAATTCTCCAAGTGAAAAGTTTCTCCTCATGATCCTCTGTTCTCAAGCAAAACTCGATAACGACAACAAAAGTGTGAATGTGAAGCGAGGGCTCCGCATGCGCTGTGAAATGGGTCTATGGCCTGCCCCAGCGCCAACTGGATATCTAAACGAGAATCGGGCAGATCGTCGAGGACAGGTTGTAATCGATCCTGAGCGTGCACCAGTTATTAAACAGATGTTTGAGAAAGTGGCGTATGGGAAATGGACAGGTCGAAAGGTCTATCACTGGCTCAAGTTCGAATTAAACTTTCGTAGTCCACACGGAAACAAAAATCTAACTCTGAGTAATGTTCATAAGATTATTGGAATGCCTTTCTACTATGGGCAATTTGAATATCCGATAAAAAGTGGAAATTGGTACAACGGTAAGCATGAGCCAATTATCACGCGAGAACTTTACGACTTGGCTCAGTCTCAAATGAAACGGGATCGCATTGTACGAAGTGAAACGAAGGAGTTCGCTTTTACTAAATTATTAACATGCGGATTATGTGGTTCTGGGGTATCGGCAGAAGAAAAATTTAAACCTATCAAGAAAACAGGGTTAACCGCTCGATACGTTTACTACGGTTGCTGCAGATCTAGAGATAGAGATTGTCATGGGGGTTATATTCGCGAAGAGGAATTGATCTCACAAATTGAGAAGATACTCGATCGACTAAATCTAGACGATATAGGAATGAAGGAGAAAATAAAACGAGAGATGGAGAAATATAAGAAATTTCAATCTGGGGTCTTGGGTCTTAAAGAAAAAATTGAGGTAGTAGAGGTTGATATAAGAGACTATGCAAAATACATATTAAGAAACGGATCAAACTATGAAAAAAGAGAGTTATTGGGCTGTCTAAAAAGTAGAATAATACTAAGGAACAAGACCATACATATAGAAACAGGCAATACTAAATGAAATACCTCATTTTTGATATAATGGGCATAATAAACTCTTATGAAGAAGATTAAAACTATTGATTTATTTGCTGGGTGCGGAGGACTATCCTTAGGTCTGCAGAAGGCTGGATTTCACATTGTTGGAGCAGTTGATAATTGGGAACCCGCAGTCGAAACCTATAAACAAAATTTCAATGACCACGAAATTTTTAATATGGACTTGAATGATATTAATCTAAGTATAGATGAACTTAAAAAATTCGAGGCTGATTTAATTGTTGGTGGCCCCCCATGTCAAGATTTTTCACATGCTGGTAAAAGAGATGAGGGTCGAGGTAGAGCAGATTTAACTGTTGCCTATGCGAAAATTATTTCTGGCCTAAGACCTAAGTGGTTCATCATGGAGAATGTTGATCAAATTACAAAATCAAACAAACTAACTGAGGCTAAATCTATCTTCAAAAATGCAAACTATGGTTTGTCGCAAAAAATACTAGACGCTAGTCTGTGTGGTGTACCTCAAAAAAGAAAACGTTTTTTTCTCATCGGCATACTTGATGGTGAGGACGATGAATTAATACCTTTTATCGAGGAAAGGATTTCTATCAAGCCAATGACTCTTAGAGATTATTTCGGAGATAAATTAGGCGTTGATCACTACTATAGACATCCCAGAAATTATAATCGTCGAGGTGTTTTTAGTGTCGACGAGCCAAGTCCAACAGTGAGAGGTGTAAATAGACCTTTACCAAAAGGTTACCCTGGACATTCTCTAGATGCTACCAAAGACCTTAAATCAGTTAGGCCGCTAACAACGAAAGAAAGAGCTCAAGTCCAAACATTCCCTGAAGAATTTATTTTTGTAGGATCAAAAACTGAAATTGAGCAGCAAATAGGAAACGCTGTGCCGGTAAACCTAGCTCAGTTTGTTGGATCGTGCCTGCTTGATTACATAACTGCTCCCAAAAAAGTAATTGCCGCTAAAAAAGCTCTTTTGGAAAAGAAAGCTGGCACATTAGAACTAGCGACCTTGTTTTAGAAAAGATCAATCGAAGCCTGGACTATACCATCAAACCTTCTTTCAGGGCTGAGTAACTTTTCACCCTTACCTAGAATTATCTGTTTAATTTCTTCACGTTTTATTCTTGGTTTTATTAATTCAGGAGATCTCATAAACTCTCGTGTCTTTAATCCACCAATAGCAAAAGCTTTGTCGTTCTTAGTGTTATAGGTAAATGTATCGATAATGTGTTTATGATTCATTTTTCCATTCTCTGCAAAATCATTGAGCATCATCGCAAGCCAAACGACAGTTCGCTCAGGTCGAGTTACTGAGCCATTGGTCGGGTTTACTTGATTAAAGAAAAGACGAGTTACTGCAAAGTTACTCCAGCAAAATATATCCAAACAGTTTTCGGCCAAAGTTGCTGACTTTCCTTTAGTTTTCCAGATTGGTTGAATCATAAGAGGCACTTCAAGTTCAGGGTTCTCTTTCATAAGTTTATCCATAGCCTTCACCAGACTTGGAATAACTGGTTCAACTTCCTCCGCTACATTCCAATTAATTTTAGTTGCAAATATCTTAGAAAGGTATTTTCCAAAAAGTTTAGGTGTTCCCTTAGCAACGAAACTTAGAGCAAGGTAGACAATCGTATCTGGTCTTACAACGATTTCACTCCCATAATCCTCTTCACCAAATGAAGATGTTTGATCGTCAGGCAAAGCTGTTAATTTAATCTCTAGTGGAGAAAACTGCTCTCGTTTAGCATCGCTCAACGACTCAACTACAAGATCGACTCTCGGTAAGTGTCCAGTTACAAAATTCTTATATGGAAGGTATGTTTCCTCAAAAGCATAGAAGGTCTTTTCTGAAAGTGGGTCTGTTTTGTACAAATCTGTAACTTTAATTTTATCGTGAACAACGGTAAAATCCTTGCCCAGTTTTATGTAAACCGGATCAATTGATTTTGAATGCATGTAGTTCAATAAGGCCACTGGAAAGGCATTGTTGAATTGATTTTTGCCCCACGAAAACTCTGAGGCAAGATCCCTATTAGAATTCTTGATCCCAAAAAGACCTGGTTTAATTGGCGAATCACCGTTATCCATATATTTGTCATCCTACCAAAAAAGACTAATTTTTGCGACATTTGTCTAGTACACAAAAATTATTTAAACGTACGCTCTCTGGACGCACGAAACTAACTCCTAAGATGCTGCCGGACTTGGAATCGAACCAAAATTTTCGCTTTCAGAGAGCGACGTACTACCTTTATACGATCCGGCAATGGGCTAAAGATAGCAGAATTATGACCTTATTCAAGCTAGAGAAGGACTGTCTGATGAGAGACTAACTCTTTATATTCCTTGCACGTCTTTAGTAATTCATCATGTTTTCCGACCCCAACGATGGTTCCTTTATCAAAAACAAAAATCCTATCTGCATCTTTTATTGTTGAAAGTCTGTGTGCAATTGTGATTGTGGTTCTACCATGAGAGGCGTCTTTTATTGCCTCCTTAATCAAGGCTTCATTTTTGGCATCTAGGCTAGAAGTAGCTTCATCAAGAATTAAAATCTTTGGATCTTTAGCAAGTGCTCTCGCTATACCGACACGCTGTCTTTGCCCACCAGAAAGTTTGATTCCATTTTCCCCGATAATAGTATCCCAGCCATCTGTGAGCTTATCTTTGAATTCATCTAGCCTGCAAATTTTTGCCAATTCCTCTAACCGTTCATCAGAAAGTAATTCTCCACCTCCCAAACCAAAAGAAATATTTTTTCTCAAAGTGTCATCGAAAAGCACTATGAATTGCTCCACTATTCCAACATTTTGTCTGTAAGACTTAATTTCTATTTCCTTAAGGTTTATTCCATCTACGAGTATATTCCCACTTGTTGGGTCACTCCCCCTTAGCATTAAAAGCGTCATTGTGGATTTTCCCGCACCAGACGCCCCCACAAAAGCTACGTGTTCGTCAGGATTTATTTTAAAAGAAACATTATGTAGTGCTTCTTGTGGAGCCTTACTTTCAACTTTTTTATTTTTGGCTTTTCGAGGATCTTCTTCGATAATTCTTTTCCTTGGATAAACAAAAGATACATCATCAAAAACAATCTCCCCTTCAACTCTTGCTAATTCAGTCGCATTTTTGGACAGCGCAACATCTGTTTCAAGGTCAATAAGGCCTAAATATCTTTTTGCTCTTTCTGAAGAAAAAACTAATTGCCTTTGTAGTCTACTTAAAAGCCCCAAACCGGTTACAGTCATATTGGTCCAAAACATTACTGTGACAATACTGCCTGTTGAAATCTGCCCTTGAAAAACTAAATATGTTGAAACTACCATTGCCGATATGACTGCCAAATTTGAAATAGAAGGCCTTACTATGTAACTAAAGTACACAAACTTACTCCAAAAACCTTTAGAAAAATTATTTATATTAACCGCCTCACTCCTCATTTCATCTTCTGCATTTTTTTCTTCTGCGCTGATTATTACTAGCGGAGCATTTCGCAACATCTCAGAACGTTTCTTGCCATAATCCTGATACATATCTCTTTCTTTTCTCACAAATGGCAAGACATATTTATTAGAAAAATAGCCGGCAATAAAACTCAAAATGACACAAGCAAGCACCACAAGTCCAACCTGCCACGAGAGTAAAAACAATACGATTAAAGCAAGCGGTATGCGCACCATGTACGGTGCTATTTGGAAAGCAATCATATCAACCAAGTCCCTTACTGAGTTTTGACCTTCATTCACTACTGTCTGTGTTAGTCCAGAGTGTTCGTTTCTATGTTGCCCTATTGAAAGAGAGAGAAGTTTTTTTAAAGTTAAATCTTGTAAATAAGATGGCGAATCAAAATCAAAATATTTCACTTCAAATTTCGCTTGCAAAAAAGAGACTAAATTTTGAGTTAGCATTGCTGCAAAAGCTAGAATTAGTAAGTAGAAAACTGAGTTTATATTTGTTCTTAAAATAATTGCGTCTATCGTTTGTCCATATAGATATGGCCACGCCAATTCAAGGGCAGTGGTAATGAACATAAAGAAAAGGATAGTAAAAATGGCCCATCTGAAGGGCTTATAAATAGTAAAAATCTTCTTTAATACGGGATACATTAAACCCATTCTAACAAAACAGGCCCTTTTATTAAACCTTTAGATATTTTCGTGTAGCAAAGATGCTTGAGACCGCGCCAATAAGAGCACCAGCGCCTACAAGGATTAAGAAAAACTCTCCAAAGTTTTTGAGATAGTAAGTGAAAATATTTAAGCCAATAAAGAAATTTTGAGTGGCACCACCTAGCCAAAAAGTAATCGGAAAAAACATAACCAGTGTAATAATTGCTGCTACTGCTCCATACATAACCCCAGCTACCATAAATGGACCCCGAATATAGCTTTGCTCAGCTCCTACCAAACGCATCACAGAGATTTCGTCTTTTGAAATAAAGATGGCAAGTCGAATGGTGTTAAAGGTGATAATCACAGAAACAATAGAGAGAACTAGTGTCGTGGTAAAACCTAGGCGTCTTGCAGAATCAATGAGTTTAGACAATCGATCAATTGCTGTTTTATTTTGGAAATAATTAACTTTATCAATTATTGTATCGCCGCCGTTTGATAGTGCCGTCTGGTTTGTAAGAAATTTTGCAATATTTTCGTATTGTGATGGATCCTTGGCTCGAATATTCAAGGTCGCTCCGAGTGGATTATCACCAAGCTCATCAAGTGCTTGTAGTGTGATTTCGTCGTTTGAGTGCTTTTCTTTAAAATCGGAAAGTGCCTGCTCACGTGATGTATATGTAACCTGTGATACTTCAGGAATAGCTTCAATGGTTTTTTTAAGATTCAAAATTGCTGATTCCCCTGCTGAAGTAACAAAATAAACATTTATATCAACTTTGTTTTTAATTTCTGTAAGAGTTGAATTTAGAATAGCTGAAAGGAAAATTAATCCACCAATAACAGAAAGTGTAACCACCATAACTACAATTGATGAAAGCGAAACAAAACCATTTCGCCAGAAATTAAAAAAGCCTGTTTTAAATATTCTTCTAGTATTTGTTGATATAAATGCCATTTTTTTATAGTACGTACCTACCTGATTTGTCGTCTCTGACAATTTTACCATTTTCCATGGTTATTACCCTTTTCCCAAGTGAATCAATAACACCCTTGTTGTGCGTGGTCAAAATAACTGTTGTTCCCAAATCATTTATTTTTTTCAAAATTTGTACAATTTCAAAAGTGTTTACTGGGTCTAAGTTTCCTGTTGGCTCATCGGCAATAACTATTTCCGGTTGATTGATAATTGCGCGTGCGATGGCAACCCTCTGCTTTTCCCCACCCGAAAGCTCGTGAGGGAAATTCCAGATTTTGTTGCCTAAGTTAACTAAATCCAAAACGTGAGGAACATCTGCCTCAATCTCTTCGTCAGTCCTACCTGCCGCTTCCATTGAAAATGCGATATTCTCAAAAACTGTTTTATATGGAAGAAGCCTGTAGTCTTGGAAAACTACTCCGACCTTTCTTCTATACTCATTTAGTTCTTTCTTTGAAAGTTCGTGCACGTCTTTTGAGCCATAAAATACCTGACCTTCGGTAGGCTTATCTTCTACTAAAAGCATCTTTAAAAGGGTCGTTTTACCTGCTCCAGAGTGCCCTACTACAGACACGAACTCCTTTGGGTTTACAGTAAAACTAACATCCTCAAGAGCTGCGGAATTGTCTGGGTATATTTTTGAAACTTTATCAAAATAAATCATTTTCTATCTGTGACTTCCTTAATTTTAGCACATTAGGATAGATTTTTTTCGGCATCCAAAAACAACTCTATCCCGCCATCTAAAACATCTTTTATATTCCTTGTTTCCGCTTCTGTGCGATGATCTTTTACCATTTGATATGGGTGTAACACATACGAGCGAATCTGATTTCCCCACTCGATTTGAGTAGTTTTTGAGATATACATCCCCTTTTCCTTTGCAATACGCTCATCTTCTCTTATTTTATAGAGCTTAGCCGCAAGGATTTGCATGGCTTTTTCACGATTCTGCGCCTGACTGCGTTCTGTAGAAACATGCACTGAAATATTCGTTGGTTCGTGAATCACGCGCACTGCTGTCTCTCTTTTATTCACATTTTGCCCACCGGGGCCACCAGAACGAGCAAATTCCACACGCACTTCATCCTCTGGAATTGCAAATTCTGTAGCCTTTTCAAATTTTGGAATAAACTCAACCAAACAAAAACTTGTATGACGTAGTGACTTGGAACTAAACGGAGAAATTCGCACAAGGCGATGTACTCCGGATTCATTTTTTAACTTTCCATAAACTCCCTTGCCATCAATTTCTAAAGTAATATTTCTGTAACCGCCATGATCATTTTTATTTTCATGGAGAAAAGAATATGACCATTTTTGTTTATCAAAAAATTTCATATACATCTCTAAAAGTATCCGTGCAAAATCTTCTGCATCATCTCCCCCTGCGCCTGAAAAAATAGTTAGTACAGCACTGCCCTTATCATATTCACTGCCTCCATCTTTTTGTGATTTTAATTTTTCATATTCTCTTATTACCACCTGTGCCTTATCTTTATCATCCCAAAAATCTGGCGCATTCATTTGCGCTTCAATTTCTAAAATCTTTTTTTCTATTTCTTCAATTATTGCCATGAGCCACCTCGCAGAATCGAACTGCGGACCCCGTCTTTACGAAAGACGTGCTCTACCAACTGAGCTAAGGTGGCACCGGAGCATAAACCGGGAGCCAAGATCGGGAATTGAACCCGAGACCTCCCCCTTCGTACATACCTCCTTTTTTTATATATAGGAGGACTAGACTGTATATTTTTCCGAGATTCGGAAACCCTTGTCAGTCGTTCGGGCGCAAGCGCCACGGTCTGAACCACTTTGTGGCCTTTAACCGTTATTCGGGATTCGCTCAAAAATTACTAATTGAGTGGGCAAAATTTACCATGGGGGTGCTCTACCAACTGAGCTATCTTGGCAACTACGAACAAGTAAAATACTATCTTTGTTTCCTCAATCTTTCAATCTCCATCATTAAAATATTTCTTAACTTAACATTATTAAAATATATAGTTAAAACTCCATATTTTATTTTTTTCTTATAAGTTCCAACCCCTCGTGATTTTGTTTTCGTGACTTTTAGAAATGCTTTTTTGTTTATGTTTAATTTTTTTGACCAGAAACTAATTACCTCATTACTATCTAAATCCTCAAATACCTGTATACCAAATCGAAGTTTACTTTTATCAACTGAATAAATATCAGATAAAAATTTAAGAAAATATAAAATAAGGTCTGGATCAGTATTACCAAGACGAACTGAGTCTTTGCTTGCCTTGGTCCCCTCACCCCAGTACAAGCCTACTCCCAATCCGAACAAAAACGAATGAGCTAGTGTTTTTGGTTTTATAAAACTGAACGGATCACCTTTTGGGTTCTTACGGATATAAATTGCATCCTTGATACTCCTCTTCCTAAGGCCATAAACTTTAATCCAATAATTGATTTTATTCTCAGAGCATTTCAAACTTTTTGCAATTTGCGCTACAGATAAGTTTCTTGAAAAATATAAAATCTCTAAATCTTTTTTCTTTATTTGGTTATTAGTAGAGTTCACCACCATAATGGTGGAATTATACTATATTTTACTTACCTAACGTCTCCAGACCCATGAATCTTGTTGCGTTCTAAACGTGATTTGAGTTTCTCAATATTATGCATGGCAACATTCTCCATTGATAAATCGAGCTCGGTAGCAAGATTCGCTATATACCAAAGAACATCACCTAACTCCTTTTTCAGTAAATCTAATTTTTCTTGAGATATTTTTCCGGAGTCATCACGTAGAATCTTTTTTACTTTTTCTGCCACCTCCCCCGCTTCGCCCACTAGACCTAATGTTGGGTAAATAAAATTTTTGCCGATATCTGGATAAACAGCAGTTTTTCTTGATTCCTTTTGATATTCGTCAAATGTGTATGACATAAATAAAATTTGTTATTTGCGCGAGTGATGGGATTTGGCGTCAGCTCACTAATTCGCTCCGTCAACTGACGGAGCTCATAAGTGGCTCCTGCCCGGGCTCGCCTGTTGCAAGCAACATGGCTCCGCCTTTCAAATCCCAATGTGAGTAAATCAATTTACTCACTTCACTGTTGTCATAATAACAAAAAAGAACACCCAGAGTGATGTCCTTTTTTGTTATTTGCGCGAGTGATGGGATTTGAACCCACGGCCTCTTCCGTGACAGGGAAGCGCTCTAACCAGCTGAGCTACACCCGCAAGCGAATGGTAAAGCACAAAAGCTTGCTTTTGTAATTTACCTGAGCGAAGCGGGAGTGCAGAGCACAACCGCACAAGCTACTAGTAAACGCAAAATTGTTCTTTGGCTTTATCTAGCGAAATGGGGGTGCCTTGGCACATCCCACTCCGCATTAAGAGTTTACCAGAACTCTTACACCTTATTATAGGTGGTGACGGGAGTGGGGGTTGAACCCACGACCCCAGGCTTATGAGTCCTGTGCTCTACCAACTGAGCTATCCCGTCGAGTGCAAAAAGTATAGCGTTTTAAGGGCTATTTTGCTATAGTGTGGGCCTACATCGCGGGTTGGAGGAGTAGTACCTCGACAGGCTCATAACCTGTAGGCGTCAGTGCAATTCTGGCACCCGCAACAACAATATTATCAGTGTCAGAATTGCACTGAGAGGGGTCGGGAGAACAACTGGTCTCCCGTGCAGGAAGGCAACGGGCATTGCCCGTGTTGGAAAACCGTCGGTTTCCAAAGTGTAAAATATCTGGCACCCACAACAACATCAAATTCTAGATAATATTGAGCTCCGTGAATACCTTTTCAAATTGAGCAATTATTCTTCTTACCTCATGTTGATTGAAGGAAATATCGTTACCGTGAGCAATACCGTTTCTATATTTATGAGCTTCCCAAGCAAAATCCAATGTTTTTAAATCACCAGGTTCAATAGATTTCAATCTATCGCCCATTGTCTCTCCCTGATAACCTTTCAAAATCAGTGCCTCATCAAGCATTGAGTCGGCATCTAAAATAGCAATCTTCCAATCATTTATATTATTGCTGGAGGTGTGTTTCAATACGTTTTCCCACTGTCTCTTAAAGTTTGTTTTTTGTTGTGGCATTTCTTGTTTAGAAAGTTCCACTCGTTGTGTTTGCGCGGGGTCATATTTTGCTTGCATAACCTTACTTAATTCCACAAGTTTTCTATACGAATAAACAATTCCCCAAAAGAACAAGAACGAGAGAATCAAAGAAATTATTCTTATTGTTGGATATGCCGAATTTTGAAACCAATCATATAACCCACCCAAATTAAACAATGTAAATAAACCGCCACGTGCACTACCACCAAATACAAGGGCAATCCTTGCCAATAATGCACTCAATATAAATAGTCCGAAAAATACTACTAATATATCTAGTGTAAATGATTCAATGGTGTGCCCTTTTGGGCCTTCAGTTTTTACTGGTGGTTTACCTCCTGCTTTTTTAGGTGCATCAGCCATGCTTCTATTCTAACGCTTCTCCCAAAAATTCCTTCCCCATTTTGAACAATACGTCTTCCCTATAGTTATTTGCCATTAACTGAAAACCTAGTGGTAAATCCTTGCCATCTCTGTTTACAAATCCTGACGGCAAAGAAATCGCCGGAATGCCTGTAATATTGGCGGGTACTGTAAATACGTCACCCAAATACATTTCTACTGGATTTCCAGTTTTTTCACCAAATTTAAATGCCGGTGTCGGGGTGGTAGGAGTTGCTATTGCGCCAACTTCCCTAAAAGCGTCCTCAAATTCTTTTTTAATTACCTCTTTAGCTTTAAGGGCGGAACCATAATATTCATCATGATAACCGCTTGAGAGAACGTATGTCCCTAGAATTATTCTCCTTTTTACCTCTGCACCAAAGCCAGCTTCTCTTGTTTTTAAATATTCATCTAAAACACTATCCCCCGCTACGCTTAGGCCATACCGAATACCATCATAACGGGCCAAATTTGATGACGCTTCTGCTGGTTGAATGATGTAATAAACCGCCAAAGAAAGTGGCAAACTTGGCATTTCAATTTCCTTTATTTCATACCCAAGCGATTTCATCCTTGCTAATGAATTCTCAAAATTTTCTTTCACATCATTCTCCAAGCCGTTGGTAATCCCTTTTGGTACTCCAATAATCTTTTTAAAATCAGTATTTGTTTTTTCTGGATAAAAACTTGTTGCATCGTATTTATCTTTGCCTTTCATTGCATCAAAAATCAATTCAGCATCTCTTACTGTTTTTGAAAATGGGCCAATCTGATCAAGGGATGCAGCGAGAGCCATCAAACCATATCTTGAGACAGCTCCATATGTTGGCTTCAAGCCTACAATTCCGCAAAAGGCAGCGGGCTGACGTATTGAGCCACCAGTATCAGAGCCGAGTGCCACCCTAACCATTCCACTAGCAACAGCGGCTGCAGAACCACCCGAAGAGCCACCAGGCACGCGTGTTGTATCAACCGGATTCTTCGTTGGTCCGAAACCAGAATTTTCTGTTGATGAACCCATTGCGAATTCATCTAGGTTTGTCCTACCAACAATTTCAACACCTTTGTCTAAAAGTCTTTGTACTGCAGTTCCTGTATATGGAGACCTGAAGCCGACAAGTATTTTTGAGCCTGCCGTAGCCTCTTTATCCTCTAAACACATATTGTCTTTTATGGCTATCGCCATGCCTTTTAATGGATTACTTTCGATACTAGAAAAATCAGCACTTCTAACTGGTTCTTTGAAAATCTCTAAGAATGCATGAATTTCTTTGTTGGTATCTTCCATTTTAATTATTTATTTCCTTTACCCTCAATTATTTTCTTTACTGCAATATAATCACCCACTTTGTTTGGTGCATTTTCTAGTATTTTTTTTGTATAGCTTTTATTTTCACGCACCACGTCTTCACTTAAAACATTCTTAACAACAAATTCGTTGGCGGTCGTCTGAGCAGATGAAATTGTTTTTACCGCATCTACATAAGTCAAAATATCACCCATGTCTTTGGCAAATGTCTCCGTCTCTTTCTCTGTAAGCTCTATACGCACCAAGCTCGCCAAACGCTTTACCTCCTCATTTGAAATCATATGTGAATACTATCATTTACCAATTAATCTTAGAAACTCTGCCTCAGTAATTGTTTTTACCCCCAATTTCTGCGCTTTGTCATACTTATCTCCCGGATCAACACCAGCCACTACGTAGTCCGTTTTTTCTGAAACAGAAGAGGAAACGTTGCCACCTTCTTCTCTCGCCATTTCTTTTGCCTCATCCCGAGAAAGGGTTGGCAGGCCTCCTGTAAACACAAAAGTTTTATTTGCCAATTTATTACCCGTTTTTTTCTCTGCTTCAATTTTTACATTTGCTATCAATCTATCTAACATTTTTTTATTCTTTTCATCCTTAAACCAAAGGGCCAAAGATCTGGCCACCACATCACCTATGCCGTCAAGTTTCATAAAATTTTCTTCACTAGTTTCTCGTATCTTTTTTATATTTCCAAAGTGTTTTGCAATATCAATTGCCGTTTCTTCACCAACATTTGGTATTGAAAGCGATGTTAAAAATCTAGCAAGAGTTACATTTTTTGATTTATTGATAGCTTTAATTAAATTGTCTGCAGAAAGTTCCCCAAGACCTTCTAGTACTTCCAAATCTCCTTTTTCTAAAGTAAAAATGTCAGGAAATGAGGAGACTAAATTATTTTCCATCAAAAGCTCCACTATCTTGGGCCCCATACCTTCTACGTTGAAAGCCTTTTTAGACACAAAATACTCAATTTTCCTAAGTCTTACTGCAAACGAATCACTATGAACACACCTATAGGCAGCTTGCCCGGGTATTCTTTCAATAGAACCATCCCCTCCACACTCTGAGATTTTTGTTGGAAATTTAAATATTTTTTCTTTTCCGGTCCTTAGTTCAGTAAGCACTCGAACAATATCAGGAATTACATCACCTGCTTTTTGCAATATCACTGTGTCTCCAATACGTATATCTAGACGCTTTATTTCATCTTCATTATGCAGGGTTGCCCGAGAAACTACAGAACCTGCAATACGTACGGGCTTCAATTCTGCGACTGGAGTTAAAACACCAGTGCGCCCGATTTGAAGCACAATATTTTCAACAGTAGTCGTTGCTTGTTCTGCAGGAAATTTAAATGCCACCCCAAAACGTGGCGACTTGGCCGTATAGCCAAGTGTCTCTTGGATGTCCTTCTCATTTATTTTAATTGCCAAACCATCAATTCCGTAATCTTCTTCATCCTTTTTTTCTATCCAATCTTTATACATAGAAAAAACTTCTTCTTTTGTTTTGCAATGCTTAAAATAAGCGTTCACAGAAAAACCCAGCTTTTTTAATAGTGCCAATTCCTCTGTTTGAGTTTTTGGATCTTTCAATTCGCTTTTTTGCGGATTAAAAAAATCAATGTCATAAATAAAAGTATTTAGCTTTCTTAGTGCAGTGATTTTTGGGTCAAGCTGTCGCAATGCACCAGCGGCTGCATTGCGAGTGTTTGCAAAAAGCTCTTCATTTAATTTTTCTTTTTCCTTGTTTATTCGCTCTAATTCTTTTTTTGAAAGCCAAGCTTCACCCACAGCAATCAAATCAACCGGAAAGGTTAATTTTAAAGGGACGGAAGAAATGGTTTTTACATTTAAAGTAATGTCTTCGCCAATCACACCATCTCCCCTAGTTGCAGCAGAAACTAAAACACCTTTTTCGTATGTAAGAATTATTTTTAATCCATCAATTTTTAATTCTGCACAATAAGAAAATTTTGTATCCACACCTTCACTAGCAAGTATTTTTGTATTTCTTTTTTCCCAATTTATAAAGTCCTGCTCATCAAACACGTTATCAAAAGACCATTGAGGTACTTTGTGGGTAATTTTTGAAAATGCTTTTTTGGGAGCTCCACCTATTCGAAGTGATGGTGAATCGGCTGTATGCAATTCCGGATATTTTTCTTCAATAGACAAAAGCTCAGAAATCAATGAATCATAAGCCTCATCTGTAATTTCTGGTTTGTCTTCCTCGTGGTATCTCTTGCGGTGATACTCTACAAGCTCTCTGAGCTTTCTAGCCCTATCTTTGGCCTTATTTGGGGCATTCATATGGACCCATTATAACATTTATGCCTAGTAGGACACTCTCACGGCACGTTCTACCCTTCTTGGGTTATTTGTATCACACGAGTTATATCCTTTTGACTCAATAACCGTATTTAATGTTGATCCTGAATAACTTTTACCAACGGATACGACGGCACAGTATGGTTCTGGTAGAAAATTGATTTGGAATGTTGAAGTGGCTTGCCCACCAACTCCTGGTGCTGGAACAATTGAAATATTCTGATTGCTTGGATTATTGGCGTCTCCGTTACAACTTATTACGGCTGTGGTACTAGTCGAAAATGCTGAACCACCAGAAATATTTTTAAGATCCCAATACAAAGCACATTCAATGCCAGTATCCGCCGCAAAAAAGGCTATGTGTGAATCCCTGTTTATTGAGGCGAGCGCTGCTTGTTTGAGCGTAACATCCGCAATAGCAAATGAAACCAAAAGAAGGGCTGATGTAACCACTATAGCTAAATAAAGTGTTACTCCATCTTCTTTTTTGAATTTCAAAAAGAACTCTTTTGCTTTATTAGAGATCAAAAATCTTTGGTTTCTGAGAGTATCTATTTTTTTGTTTAATGTTTTTAACATATGTAATTTTTAATGAAATTCATTATCTTTGCCAGTTAAATAGATTCTCGTGAACTACAAAATTTCTCGTCAGAGTACCTTTCGTCCAATAAATTTTAACAGTGAGAGCAACCTCATTAGAATTTATTTGCTCTAATAATAATTCTCTTTTAAAAACAGTGGGTGTCCAACCAGAAGTACTTGCTGGGTTTAGTCCATACATTCCATATGTAGAGGAATTTGTTTGTCTATCTTGCAAGAGTACTGGACAATTCCCTGCTATAGCACCACAGGAAACCATATAATTCTGATTTGGAGAATCTACTGCACAATAACTTCCAAAATAGCATGGGTCAGAAACTTGGCTCGAAATACCGGTGAGCCATGAAAAGCCATTTAAGCTATTCTCATCTCTAATATTTCTTATTACCTCAACTCCCTCTTGGGCCAGATAGTAAGCAGTAACCTCATCTCTTGAGGACATTGAAAGTGATAATCCATTTTGTGCTACAGAAAATGCTGCCGTAAGTGACAGAATTAAAACGGCTATAGCAACTAAGGTTTCAAGCACTGTAAAACCTTTTTCACTTGTATTATTCAGATCTTTAATTTTATTTATAAGTTTAGTCATATCATTGGACATCTAACACTCTCTGAGACACAGTCGTCTCTAATGAAAATGATGACTGGCTTGTAGCCTTTGTGCCAGCATACCCTCTTATTAAAATAATGACTTTGGGTTGATTGCCGGCCGAAGCGCCTTGCCCAGCACCGATTACATAGAAACTTAAGGCTTGTATTGTTATTTCAGGGGCCGTAATTCCCAAATAAGTATTGCCGCCATCATCGGATTTTTCTAATTGATTCGTTGATTGATTTAATCTATACACAAATTGATTTCCGCCACTTGATAAAAAGGAAAAGAAATTATCCCCACTTGTACAGTTTTGTGGCAAGGTCAATGTGCCACTTGTACCACAGTGGTAGTTTGTACCGAATCTCATTTCTCGTGTCATTATTTCTACAGCGAAATTCAAGTTAGTCATGATTGCTTTTAAAGACTGTGATTTCCTGTTTGCGTCAAAAATGTTTGCAAGTGCGCCTAATGAAAGCATCACGATAACAGCGAATATGCCTACTGCGACCAAAATCTCAACCAAGGTAAATGCTTTTTGGTTTTTCTTAATTACCCCTATTAAAGATTTTCGCTTTCCTGTATTTCTTAATTTTTCTTTAAAAGTTTTTATCATTACAATTTATTAGATATAGATTATTAGGAAATGGAAATTTGACCATTTGTGTAAACGTAGATTGATTTCAATTTACCCTTTGGTGACATAAGCTCTATTCTAACCCCAATAACACCACTAATAGCATTTTGATTACCCTGTGAGTCAAATGTTTCAATGAGTGCCGCTGGATCTGGTCTATTGAATGTGATATCTGCTCGTCCTACTATTGGCGCACAATCTTCTTGATTGTTTAATTTTAGCGCACAAACTTGGTTTATCTTTACTCCACGACTAAAAGTAACTTTCTTAATACACTCGGACGAACCACCGACAGTACAATTAATATCACCATCATAGGCGCCATTTTTTGTGCCCCTATCAGCAAAAGCTATGTAGACCTTTTCATAATCGGTACTTATGGTACTTAATGAGACGCCGTACCCAGAATCAAATTCGTTTGATGATGGGGAAAATTCTCGTACTGACACGCCAAAAACCTGCGCCTGTCTAATTTGGAGTTCTAGGTCATTTGCACTTGTTGTCAAACTAAATTGGTCAGTAAAATCTCCTTGGTTTAGAACCACAACAGCCATAATCAGCGAAATAATCGCAATAGATATGAGCATTTCAATAATGCTAAATCCTGATTCTTTTTTAAATTTTTTAAAAACCATATATTGGTAATATTAAACCC
>JBAQOA010000005.1:0-25707 GCA_049304335.1 Minisyncoccia bacterium
CCTTTCAGCTATCTTTCTAACATGTATTGCCGGCCCACCGACATCTGGATAAAAAATCCCTGCAGATAAGAGGATTTGCATATATAATTGCCTTACATTATGTCTAATAAACCCAAAATAGCAATTGTTGGCGTGGGGCGTTGGGGTAAAAATCTCTTAAAGGAACTGGACAAACAAGCCGATGTAATCTGGGCATGTCATGGTGGTTCAGAGGAATCAAAAAAATTTCTCGTAGAAAACTACCCCGCTATTAAAGAAACGGACAACCTCCAAGACATAATTAATGACAGTTTTGTTGAGTCGGTAATAGTCGCAACTCCTACGAATACCCATTTTGATATTGCCACAAAAATTCTAGATTCTGGGAAAAATCTATTCTTAGAAAAACCAGCTACAACTAATTCCACACTATTAGAAACACTCATGAACAAGGCGGGAGACAAAAATTTAAAGTTTGTAGTGGGATACGAATTTCCACATCACCCAATAGCAAAAAAAATAAAAGAATTAATAGCAAACAAAAATGTTACGAGCATGCATTTCGAATGGAATAAATGGGGAGCTTTTTATGATGATGCCGTTCCCCACCTTCTTTCTCACGATATTTCTATAATCAAATATTTTGGAATTAAAGAGGTAAAATTTATTTCCCACAAAAGAACCAAGGTCATATCTGATTCCGACATCATAGAAACAGAGTTTTTGGGCAACAAAAAAACATACATAAAATCATACATAAACAGAGTGAGCACGGATAAACGAAAAGTAATTACTGTTGTCTTGGAAGATAAATCATATATCTGGAACAATGATGATTTGTTTGAAATAAACACTGAAACAAATACCAGCAATAAAATTGATGTCGAACATATGGCTCCTACTACATTAGAAATAGAAGACTTTCTGCATTCAATAAAAGAAAATGCAAAGCCATTGACTGACGGCGAATTCGCTTTGGAGGTGTATGAAATTATCGAGCAGGTAAAGATTTAACTATTTTCAAAACTTCTTCTGCCGCCTCAACACAGTTTCCTATTTTTCCTGAAAAAACATGAATGACCTTATCTCCTATTTTTGAAACTAAGGTTGGCCTTTCATCGGTTGCATCTACATTTGGAAGAACAGTTCTTATGGTATACATAGAGCCAATATGTTCTGCACCTTCCAAATCAGGCATGAATGTCTTTGCAACCTCTAAGAATTTATCTATATTTGTTATTGATGGGTTCTTAACAATACCCTTATTTATTAATGACTTATACTCTTCCGGTATTTCTGGAAAATAACCTTTATTCGTCCTATGTATTGCATGTACAACATTTCCCATCACGTGCAAATCCGTATTGCTATATGGGTCAACACAGAAAAATGGTCCGTCCATAATAACGATGCTTTTCCCTTTAAATTTTTCGGGTAATTTCAGAACTGGTTTTTCACATAATTCAAACTGATATTCTTTTTTTGCTTCAGGATACCGCTCTAAAATAAAATTGGAATTTGCGTAAGTACAATTTACGACTAAATCATAATTATCAATATGTGAAGATAAAAATTCAGTATTTAAAATTAACTTAATTTTAGAATGATTGATTTTGTCTTGGACTATTTCTTTCAGCTTAACGGGATCAAATAACGACTCGTTTCCTCTAATTACCTTGTCCACCATATGGCTATGCACATGATCTATATTTGTTTCCTCATACTCCAAACCACAATCTCTACAAAAATTTATAAACTCCTCGCCAGAAACCTTACTCTTAACTTTTGCAATCACATAATAGTGCTCATTTTCATCAAGTATGGCGTCACCGTATTCTGTTCTAAAAGAATTCTCCGAATATTTAGACGAGAGCGCTGTGGATTTACTTCTTGGATAGTGATAACCGCGGTGCAAACGATATTGGTTTATACCAGAAGCAGCAGCAAGAATATCACTATTCTTATCAAATAGTTCCACATTAAAACCCTCTTTGGCCAATTTTATGGCCGTAGTTACACCGAAAATGCCTGCTCCAACTACTGCGATTTTCATGAGCCATCAGTTTACAATAAAATACATAAAATGAGAAGGGCGACCGTATTTCAGGTCGCCCTTCGTCCCGCTTGTTGAAACTAGGTTTCAGCGGGCTTTTCGTAGAACTTGGTCACCGTCACACGGTGGTTACCACGTCTGGCAGGCTTGAGCTCGAGTCCGTAGTCTGCAGCCGCCTCCTTGAACTGCGGATGGTCTTTCAGGAGTCCCAGATCATCCTCGCTCATGTAGAAGGCATCTTGCCCAGATTTCAGCTTTTCACGAAAGTACAGAGCTCGGGCCACACGCATGATCTTCAGATGCAGCCTTGCTGCGTAGTACATGCGCCGATACAGCTCGTTGCCTTCCTTGTGGCGCATCTCGCAGGAGCACATGTAATAGAAACTGTTCATCTCCCAGGCGATCTGGTTTCCGTACAACACGGCAGTATAATCAGTGCCGTCGACAGGATCGCCGCCACCATCATAGGTGTCGCCCATCCTGAGCATGGAAAGAAACCGCAGATCGATCTCTTCCGGCTTGGTTGGCAAGCCTGTGGCAACACTACCACTAAGCACATTGCCAACATGGTGATCGTCAACAAAACGCTTGGCCGTCGTGTCCATTACTCCTCCGCTATGGAGCCGTGTAAGGAATGGCGGAATGCCATTACTTTACCTGGCAGGTACTTGACGAGCATCGGCACTATGCCGATCTTTCCACATTATATTACTGAATATACAAATGTCAATAGCTCTAAAAAACAAGGATTTTAGCCATATTTTCGGATATTTTTGTCCAATCATATTCCCTTTTAATTAAATCTTGCGATGTGGCAATGATTTTGTTTCTTTGCTCTGACGAAAGGTTCGCAACTTTTTGAATAACCTCTGAAACATTTTTTGGATTATTTGGTTCACAGAAAAATCCTGTTTCATCACTTTTTATAAAATCTACAATGCCACCTACCGGTGTTCCAATTACAGGCACACCACTCGCCATCGCTTCAATAAATGAATTGCCCATTCCCTCTGAACGTGAAGCTCTTATAAAAATATTTGAAACCTTCAAATATGGCACCACTCTGTCATGCGGAATAAATCCTAAAAACTTGACTCTATTTTCAACACGCAGTTTTTCAGCAAGTATTTTTAAATCTTTTTCTTCTTCACCAATACCTACAACCGCAAAAATAAAATTTGATGGCAAAAATGGTAAGGCTCCTATAACAGTATCTACGCCATTTTTGTGTGTCAGTCGAGAAGTTGTAATTAAAACCACATCTCCATCGTTTGAGCCAATTGCTCTTTGGGCCCCCATAAGCTCATCACCTTCGAAATGTTTTGCAAAGAGCGACAGGTCAACACCATTTGGTATAACTATCGGCACCCCCCTAAAACCCATACCTATTGCCCAACCCGCTAAGAAAGTTGAGATTGTTTGCACCTTTTCAGCATTTCTAAAACCATATTTTAGTAGTGGTAAAAATGGCAGAATGTGCGCCCTCTTAAATACCCGCGAGAATGGATCGCCGTCCTGAAGAGTTAAAACATAAGGTGTTTTATTTCCCCAAAAAATTCTCATCAATGCAATTGGGAAAAGCATGTATGTCATGACAGCCCAAAAACGATCATATTTCTTTACATTATTTAAACCCATTGCCATAGTGATTGCCCTTGGCACGAATAATATTTTGTTTATGTAGGAAGAATTTGGACCCACCCTATAAACATTCACGTTGCCGATTTTTTCTGTGGTTGGTTGTTTTTCATTAAAACGTAATGTGACCATATCAAACTCCACATCCCCCACCCTGTCAGTTATTTCTTTAATGGCCACTTCTGCCCCTCCTACTATTGGGTAGTAAGCTAGAGAGAAAATTAGAATTTTTTTCATCCCGATAGTGAAAAATGGCATTGCTCTAATCGAGCAGATTGCCGGTATTTATTAATATTTTGTCTAACATTCGACCGCTTCATTATATTGATTATCTCATAATAAACTCGGATGCCATTTTCTACTACGGGATTCATAGTTTCTTCCGAAGATTACACAAATTATTACTTATCGTCTATAGCCAACATTTTCCTTAATTCATCCTCGGGAATCTCATTTGGATGTTTTTTACTACTATGATGACTGCCTTTTTGCTCTTGTTTACCTTCAGCAAAAGACTGATTCTGAACAGAACTCCCTTGGGATATATTTTGTTTCTGGTGTTCTGGTTTTGAATTATTATTTTGATTATTTTTAGGCACAAGTGAAGAAAGAGCTTCCTTCAAGGCACTCACGTGTTCGCCGGTTGGTTTCTTGCTGTCGTATTTTTTCTCTGGAGGTGGAGTATGCTTTTTTGCAATCTCCTGAAGTGAAATGGCAGGACTAACAGCGGGGACATCCTCAATAGGCGTGGCGACCCCAGTTTTTATGGCCTCAAAAAGAGCCTTTTTCATATCTGACCTTAATTCTGGTTTTCTTTCGCCCCCCCCATCATTGGGTCGCTGAAAACTCTCATTACTTCTTTGACCTTGATACCCACTACCACCTCCGCCTTGATACCCACCACCAAAACTACCCCCCTTTTTCTTCTTTTTATCTAATACAGATCTTTCATCTTCACCCTCCATATACCACAACCTTATTATTTCTTCGGTTTTATCTTTAGCTCTGGCAAAAGTTTTTCTTGATGCTTCAACTATGTCCTGATAGAAATTATCATTTGGTCTTTCAATTGGCGCCATGGAAAGCGCAGAAAAAGGTTGGGACCCGATACCATCTATCATAAGTGTCAGATACATTTGATAACGCCCCAAATTCACTAAATCCTCTGCAGTAAAACGAGGCATAAATAATTTTTCTAAAAGTTCTGCGTCCAAAGGCCCCACTCTAAAGGCGATTGTTGTACCAACGTTTCCAAAAACAGCAGACTGCACTTCTTCAGACATCTGGTCCACATATTGGTGTGCAATGGTGAGATTTAATTTATATTTTCTTGCTTCCGACAAAATGTCCGCAAATGATTCGTTAGCAAAAGACTGAAACTCATCTACAAAAAGATAGAAATTTGGAAGTTTCTGTAATTCCCTATCCGGCACATCGGCACGAGACATCGCTCCTAAATAAATCTTTGTAATTAACATTGAACCCAGAAGGTTGGCATTTGCTTCGCCGACCTTTCCTTTTGATAGGTTTGCAATGAGAATTTTTTTATTATCCATTACTTCGCGGATATCAAAAGACGAATGTGTCTGACCAACGATATTTCTGACTAACGGATTTGCTGTGAACTGACCGATTTTGTTTTGAATAGCCGCACCTGCCTCTTGCATGTATCTCTCTCCGTATTTTTCAAATTCATCTACCCAAAATGATTTCACAGATGGGTCAGAGATGTTGGCCACCACTTTTTGGCGATACCACTTATCAGAAAGCATTCTGTTTACTCCGAGAAGTGTCGAATCTGGATACTCAAGAAGCGCTAGAAGAATATTGTTCAGAATATATTCCATTCTTGCCGACCAAGCATCTACCCAAATTTTCTTAAATGCAGACATAAGTCCAGACGCCACTAAGTGCCTTCTATCTGCACCAACATCCTCCATTACGTTAAAAGAAACAGGATAATCAGTATCGAAAGGGGCAAAGTAAATTACATCTTTGATTCTATCTTTAGGAATATACTCGAGTAGCAATTCGGCCGATTTCCCGTGCGGGTCAACAAAAGCAAAGCCGTTGCCATTTTGAATATCCTGCACAGCCATATTTTCAAGAAGGGTTGATTTGCCCATTCCCGTCTTTCCAATAACGTAGACATGGCGAGTACGGTCCTTTGATTTTATGCCAAATTTGACTCGCTTATTACGAGCGTCGGTTTCGCCGAAATATGTTATCTTTTCGTCTTGATTTAAAGGATCGTCCATAGAACTTTTATA
This sequence comes from Minisyncoccia bacterium, assembly GCA_049304335.1. GTDB lineage: Bacteria > Patescibacteriota > Minisyncoccia > Phycocordibacterales > Zambryskibacteraceae > 12-FULL-44-12b. The sequence goes on from JBAQOA010000005.1 coordinate 5,941, forward strand.
TATTGTACCGCAAAGTTTTCATAAAAAAATAAATTGTCTTAGAGGGCGTTGACTTACTGACAAGAGGAAATAGAATACATTTCAGATAAAGAACAAAAGCGAGGCATAGATGCCTAACACCAAAAGAGCACAGAGAATCGATGCTCTGGTCATTAGTTACTGGCAGAAGACCGGCAATCTTCATCCCAAGGTGTCAGATCTCAACCGTGACCAGTTCCGCGAACTCATGGATGCCATTCCGACGGAATCGGGATTCGAAACTCTACTCAAGAGGCTCGCCAACCGAATGCCATAGAGCACAACAAAAGGGCTGACCAATTTCGGTCAGCCCTTTCGCTTACCCCCTTAGGTACATAAAACTGTTACAACAAAACAAAACATGTGTTCGAAATTACCTAACGGGGCTTACAATTTCTTTATAACCTTTTCGAACTGTTCACCTCTATCATATTCATTCTTAAACATTCCAAATGATGCAAATGCCGGGCTCAAAAGCATCACCCCACCTGTGGGCGTGTTTTTAAAGACCTTTTTCACAGCTTTTTCAAAATTAGAAAAAATCTCATATTTAGTATTAAGCAGTCCTTTTTCTTTTATTAACCTATCTCCGCCATTACTTTTTAAAACTGCAACAAATGCACAATGCTTACTTATCGGCGATTTTAGTACTTTTAAATCAATGTTTTTGTCATGCCCCCCAATTATCAGAGAAATATTTAGGCCATCGCCAAGCGCAGAAATAGCTGCAGCTGTTGCATGCGGAGTGGTGGCAGTAGTGTCGTTATAAATTTTTCTGCCTTTTATTTCTCTCAAAAATTCCAAGCGCCCTGGTACTCCCTTAAAGTTTCTTAAACTCTTCTCAATTTCTGCATTTTTAATGCCGAGTTTTTTTAGTGCGACAAATGCAAGCGATGCATTTAGCTGATTGTGCTCCCCTTTTACAAAAAGTGAGAACTTTCTGTCAGTACCAACTACCATTGATTTCGGCTTAATTTTTACTAAATTTTTTAACGCCCTGCTAGCCTGCTCGCTAATAATGAAAGTGTCTCCCCTTTTTTGGTGAAGAAATATTTGCGTCTTATCGTGAGCATATTGTTTTAATTTTCCGCCGTAATAATCAAGGTGGTCTGGCATAAATGTGGTAAAGATAGAGAGATTGGGGCTTAATTTTAAATCTCCAAATCCCTGTAATTGCCATGAATCAAGCTCCAAAACCACTATGTCGTTCTTTTTTACTTGTGGCAAAAGAGCCAGTGTAGACATGCCCCTCACATTTCCCCCAAGTATAGTTTTCCCTTTTTTATAATTTTTCTTAAGCGCCTCAAATATCATGTACGTAACTGTGGTTTTGCCACGCGTACCAGTAGTACCAACAATTTTTGCATCAGTAAATTTAGCAAAAAGTACTGTAGACATATAGACAGGGATTTTATGTTTCTTGGCATGCAAAATAAATTGAGATTCTAAAGGAACACCTGCGGCTTTTAAAATAAAATCCCTGTTTTCGAAATCCTTTAAATCATGCTTCCCAAGTGTGTATTTAATATTTTTAAATTTTCTAAGTTTTTCAAGTGATGGTTTGAGTGCGACTGGAGATTTTAAGTCTGTAACAATTATTTCTTCGGCATACTTGGCCATAAAAGCAATATCACCAACGCCCCTACCCAAAAGGCCAAGCCCCATAACGGTGATTCTTTTGCCATTAAAAAAATCCTGATACTTTTTCATTGCGGGTATCCTAACACGGGAGTACCATATTTAGTGTTATGAATAACTATTTTCAAGGCAACAAAAAACACCCGCAACACATATCAGTTGGTGCCATTCTTTTGAACGATGCTAAGGAAGTTTGTATCCACCACTTCACAAATCCTGAATTATTAAAGGGCTATTGGACCGAGCAGGGTTTTACGGATTTTTATTTATTAATGCGCGAAACTATTGAACCAAATCAAACCTTGGAAGAGGCATTGCATAAGGGACTTATGGAAGAGTTCGGGGCAACCGCTAAAATTATGGATTATGTAGGCTCAATACAATCTCACTTTCTCGATGGCACCACCATGGTGGAAAAGACAACTTTATATTTTATGTGTAAATTAAAAAAGCAAGACACATCAAAAAGAAGCGGCGACATAGAATCCAAGACGGAGTTGGAGTGGCAGACAGTTGATTTTTTAATACCAAAAATGAAAGAGCAATACGAAAAATATAAAAGAGACGATGTTGATGAGTCTAAAATTCTCGAAAGAATAAAAAGTTTAATTTAGTTAGATACCCTAGTCTGAACAGATGTATCTGGGAGCAATGCCGCCCTTGTGTATTTGTTTCCTGCATCCCACAACATCCAGCTTGTTAGACCGACATCATTTGTAGCCTTTATTTGTGCCCGCACCTCTGCCACTCCATAATTTGCACCTAAATCAAAATCCTGAAGCCAAGGCCGAAGTTTCGAAGGTGTTGAGGTTGCGATACCGTTAGATATGAAATATTCCTGCTCTCTTTCTACAGCACTTTTCATAGCAATTTTTATAACCTCATATGGATGATCTGCGGGATTCTTGAAACCTTCCCATGTTGCTGGGTAATGCGATGGATAAACCATTGGCAAAACAAAATCGAAATAAGGCAATGCGCGCACCAAGACTTGTCCTATATTCAAATCATCTCTAGATGTCGTCGTCATGCCAAAAAGGTCAACAGAAATTTTCATGCCAGTACCCTTCAAATTTTCACTTAAATACTTGAAAAAACTTTCCAACATATCTGCCTTAGTTGATGTACCCACACTAAAAGTAAAATTAGTATCTTTCATATTGCCGTCTGATGGATAGCGTACGTAATCAAAATTTATTTCATCAAATCCTAAAGCATAAGAATCCTTCGCAAGGCTCACAATATAATCCCAGTACTCTTTTGCTCCAACATCTATAAACGAAAGCCCTTTAAAATCTTTCCAAATACCACCAGTTGATTTCGATCTTACAGCCCATTCAGGATGTTGTTTTGTGGCTAAAGGGTCCTGAAAAACTGCGATGCGACCAAGTACATAAATGCCTGATTTATGAAGCTCTGCTATGTATTCCTCCAAATCTTTGACTGTACACCCCGTGCCACCTGCTGGCTGAAGTTCTTTGTCCTTAAAAGAAATTGTCCCGCTGTAGTCTTTTATATCAATAAGAACGGTATTTAATTCTGTGTTTTCAATAAACTTTTTTAAATCAGTGCGCCATGAAGGAACGCTTGCAACACATGCGGTCATGTAAATGCCCCTCACTTCTTTTGGTGTTTGCACATGAGCTACAACTTTTTCAGGAATAACTGGTGTAGTAGTCGCCGTGTCTGAAACAACGCTCACTGCGACCAAACGTGGAATATAAATGACACACAACATTACAAAAAATAATGAGGACAGGACGATAATCCATTTCTTGTGTTTATCAATTTGTCGTTTCATCCAATTCTGGTTTTGAGACTTCATTAATTGTTGTTGAAATTGTATTTTGCATTTCAGCAGGATTACTCTCTACAAATACGGGATTCTTTTCACGTCGACGCCTAACTGGCTTCCCTTTTACAATCCTTTTTTCAAGAGTCTTTCGGCTAGCAAAAAACATAAGCATTAAACCGCCTAATAGCTCTAGAAACGTTTTGAATCCACCCGGAAAACCAGAGACAGGCAATAAAAATAAAATTAGACCGATAGTGAATATAGTTTTTCTGTTTTGCATAAGAGCTATTCTAACATTCCTTACAGCTTTATAAATAGGCCTTTTTTTGGTATATTCCCCCTACGCACACGAGCAAGGCAGTGTATATTGAGAAGATGCGCGCATAGCCCCGACGCACTTAGTGGTCGGGGTCCCGACAGAATCGTCGGGACTCAGCATGAGTATGCGCGGATAAAGTAGCGCGCATAGCTCAGCTGGTAGAGCATTCGACTGATACTCGAAAGGTCCTAGGTTCGACCCCTAGTGCGCGCACCAAAAATGAACAGAACAAAAAAGACGGTACGAGTCGGTTTTATCGGCCAAGGATGGATTGGAAAGCATATGGCTGATGATTTTGTTAACAGAGGTTACAAAGTTATTCGGTATGCCCTAGAACCCCAGCATGAAAAGAACAAAGAAGAAATAGCAAAATGCGACATAGTTTTTATTGCAGTACCAACACCCACAACACCAAAGGGTTTTGATTCATCAATATTAAAGAAAGTCATTCCCCTAATCGGTAAAGGAAAAATTGCAGTTATAAAATCTACAATTATTCCTGGGACGACAGAAATGCTTCAAAAATTTAATCCGAAAATTATAGTTACCCACTCTCCAGAATTTTTAACAGAAAAAACTGCGGCTTACGATTCTGCACATCCAGACAGAAATATAGTCGGTATCCCAAAAGAAAATAAAAAATATAAAGCAGCAGCAAAAAAAGTTTTATCTGTTTTGCCTCCTGCTCCATACAAACTTATAACCAACTCCAAAACAGCTGAACTTATCAAGTACGCTGGCAATACTTGGTTTTATACAAAAGTCGTTTACGTAAACATGCTTTACGATCTCTCTAAGAAATTGGGGCTTGATTGGGAAACGGTTGCAGTAGCACTTTCCGCAGACCCACGAATAGGAAAAACACATTTGAGGCCAGTTCATCAGGGTGGAAGAGGTGCTGGCGGACATTGCTTTATAAAAGATTTTGAAGCATTACTTAGATTTTATGAAAAGACTATTGGTGACAAGGAAGGCGTTAATTTATTCCACGCCTTGAGAACTAAAAATAATAAACTACTTACATCCACTAAAAAAGATTTGGATATTTTTTACGGAGTTTACGGTAAGAAAAAATAAACAGAAAGGCCGCGAGTCCTTCTTGTATCAGGACTCGCGGCCTCCGCACATCATCGCTACCTCATCCACCACTCTGGTCCGAGAATGATCATCCGCGTGAGGATGAAAACGATGAGGCCACCGGCCAGCGCAACCGGCAAGTCCTTCCACTGCACCGTACGCTTGTCGTTTTGTGACCGGACCATGTTGTACATCATGGAGACGTAGATGAGGTTGATACATGAATCTATCAAACCCACCTTCCGTTCCTTGCTTTGCTTCTGAACCACTGGTCCTAAGTTCATGATCATCTGGTACTCCCGTTCGAGAGACCCTACGACCTTCTGTCCTGTGTATATAATACACCAAAATAGCATTTTGTCAAGCACCAAAATAAAGCTTTGATGCTTGCTATTTTCGCTCGCTCGAAAATATAAATAAATTTCTACTTCTCTCACTCGCTCAATAGTCCACTAGTATATAAAATGCCCAAACAAAGCCATTATTTTTGCTTCCTCAAATAGCGATTATTAACACAATTGACAATGTGATGTATGCGTGCTACGGTAATATCAGCAGCAGTACACCCTTTCCCTTCAGCACAGGCAGGCAACAAAATGCGTCTCGTGATTACCGTGCAGGCAACCCGGCGCGTCGATGAGCTCGGGGAAAACTTCCCAAGTGTCAACGTCACCATCAAGGAAATCCCGTTTCGGGGTCTGGTCGGTGGCGGTAGGGCCGAGCTGAGCAGCAAGTCTCTGGCCATTTTCATCGCCAGGGAAGCCATCCACGCTCGCAAGCACTTCGGGGACTACTTCGCTCCCCAAGTCGCCACCCAGATCATCCAGTAGCCGAACGCAACGGGGAAAAGACCGCCGAGCCAAAGTAATGGCTCGGCGGTTTCTCTTTATATAAATTTGTGCAAACAAAAAATCGCCCGAAGGCGATTTTTTGTTCAGAGAAATTCACTTTCTCTTGTTTCGTTCTTTTTTCGTGTCTTTCCACGCGTCCGATGAATTTGGGCTCATCATCATTGCCATTATGTGCTCAATTGCAGCACACAATACCGACTAATTTCCTTTTGGGAAATGTTGAATGAATCCACGAGCAGCTTCCGCTACCCGTGCCTTGTTACGACTTACTCCCTGTTACCGAACTTACCGTGGGCCGCTTACGCGGACTTCGGGTATTCCCGGCTCCCTTGAGTTGACGGGCGGTGAGTACAAGACTTGAGAACGTATTCACCGCGGTATAGCTGACCCGCGATTACTAGCAAATCCAACTTCATGAGGTCGAGTTGCAGCCCTCAATCCGAACTGGGGCACACTTTATTAGGATTGGCTCAGGATTACTCCGTCGCGACCCGTTGTATGTGCCATTGTATTATGTGTGTAGCCCAAGGTATCAAAGGGTCATGCTGACCTGGCGTCATCCTCTCCTTCCTCCCAGCTTTGTATTCACGAATATTTAAATTTCTTTCAATACTCATGCGCACAAAGCTGGGCGGTCTCGCCTGAAATATTTAACAGGCAACGAGGGTTGCGTTCGTTACCCCACTGAAGGGAACAGTTCAAACCACGAACTGACGACGGCCATGCAACACCTGTGCATCCGTCTTGCGACGATCCTGGTTTCCCAGAATCTTCGAATACATTTCTAACCTTGGTAAGGTTTTTCGTTTACCATCGAATTGAACCACATAATCCTCTGCTTGTGCAAGTCCCCGTCTATTCCTTTGAGTTTTAGCCTTGCGGCCGTACTACCCAGGCGGACAACTTAACGCGTTAGCTTCGCCTCTCAGAGGGTCGATACTCCGAAAAGCTAGTTGTCATCGTTTAGGGCGTGGACTACTGGGGTATCTAATCCCATTCGCTACCCACGCTTTCGTGTATAAATGTCAGGAGTGTGCCAGCAAACTGCCTTCGCTTTTGGTATTCCCCATGATATCAACGGATTTCACCCCTACACCATGAGTTCTATTTGCCCCTCACATCCTCTAAGTCATGCCGTTTCCATAGCGGACCCCCGGTTAAGCCGAAGAATTTGACTATGGACTAACATGACCATCTGAACACGCTTTACGCCCAGTAATTCCGGATAACGCTTGGGGCACTCGTATTACCGCTGCTGCTGGCACGAGTTTAGCAACCCCTTATTCATGAAGTACTATCAAAAATTTCTCCTTCATAAAAGATCTTTACGCCCCGAAGGGCTTCATCAATCACGCGGCGTCGCTCCATCAGACTTTCGTCCATTGTGGAAGATTCTCGACTGCAGCCACCCGTAGGTGTATGGACCGTGTCTCAGTTCCATCGGTGGGGGTCAGCCTCTCAGCTCCCCTAGACGTCATTGCCTTGGTAGGCTTTTACCCTACCAACTAGCTGATATCCCGCAGACCGCTCCCTAAGCGATAAATCTTTACTCCGAAGAGACTATCGGGTCTTAGCCAATCTTTCGACTAGTTATTCCCGACTCAGGGGTGCGTATCTACGTGTTACTACCTCGTTTGCTACTAACAAAGGATCCTCATCCATATTCACTTTGATCTTGATGTAATCTCAATCTCCGTTCCTACTTCAAAGGCTTTGTCCGTTCAACTTGCATGCCTTATCCACGCCGCCAGCGTTCATCCTGAGCTAGGATCAAACTCTGAAAAATAATTAAACATTTTTTGCAAAACGTTCAACCGAACGAAACAAGAGAAAATAAATTTCTCTAATCTCACATTTTTCTTTTGATCAAAACTCATTACGAATTACTATCTCTAAATATTAGAGACTTGCACTGTTCTAGTACATCAAATTTTGTTGCTAAAAATTTGATGTTTCGTCTTGCCCCATTAGATAGTCACTTACGCGACATCTAACGGGGTTCATATTGTTTCCCGTCAACAAACGGGAAACGTCGTAATTTTTAAGGTACAAAAACTCCCCAACATTCTGCCCCACATAATGCTAGGCAGAATGTTGGGGTTCGTGTGATTTATCAATCCCGTTACCTAGGCAAAACCTAGATCGTTGGGTTCGGCCATTATAGTCGCCCTGTATATAGAGTCAATAGGCTATTTTTTGTCTGATTTACCAGCGAAAACCCCAGTAGTAGAGCAGGGCTCACTACGGGGCAGGCTATCAAAATTTTATTTCTTATTACTAGATCCGCTGAATACTATTAACAATGGACTAGCGAGACACACTGAGGAGTATGTTCCGATGACTACACCAAATAGAAGGACAAGCGCAAAGTTGGCCGTGATAGCAGGTCCCCAAATTACGAGCGCCAAAAGTGTTAGGAAAATTGTAAGAGACGTATTGATGGAACGCCCCATTGTTTCGCGAATCGAACGGCCCACTGTTTCCACAAAGTCTTCCCTATTGTGCTTCTCTTCATTCGTGCGAAGTCGCTCACGAATTCTGTCAAAAACCACAATGGTGTCATGCACTGAATATCCAAGAACTGCTAGAACCGCTGAAACAAATAGAACATCGATTTCTGCCCCTCTTGTTATTGAAAGCACTGTATAAAAACCAACTGAAATCAAAACATCATGAACTAGGGCAACTATGGCAGCCATTCCGTATTTCCATGATGAAACTTTAGCGCCATCTTTACTTGTGCCTTGAGATACCTTTCGAAATGCAAATGCGATGAAAAGGACAATTGCGATAATTGCGAATAGCACTCCGTAAATAGCTTTCCTCGTTAGTGATGAGCCGATAGATGGACCGATTGTTGTTGCACGCACTAAAGTAATTTCTGCCGATAGTTTGCTTTGAAGATTACTTAAAATTTTTTCTTTATCAGTTTCAGACAATGCCTTTGAACGAATAACTGCTCCCTTTGCACCAGATAAACGCACAGACGCATCTTCTGCCAATGTACCCTTTGTGGCTTCTTTAACCACATCTAAAGAAATTCCACTAGGCGCCGTGACTTCCAAAAGTGTTCCACCAGAAAAATCAATTCCTAGACTTGGTGTGTGAGCCACCAAAAGAAAAACTGCTATAACTGAAAGTATTCCTGAAAGTGCGAAAAATATTTTTCTGTGTGTTGCAATAATCATTTTAGTTTTGTTTTTGCTTACCTGAATTAAATCCTGCTGAAAATAGAAACCTAGAAAGATTCCCATCCTTGTTTGGAACAATTGCAAAAAGGAATGTGCGAGACAGTGTGAGTGCAGTAAACATTGAGACAGCGACACCCAGTCCGAATGTTAGTGCAAAACCTTTGATTGCAGAAGTTCCTACCCAGAACAAAATCACAGCGGTAATCATAGAAGCAATGTTTGAATCTCGAATTGAAAGCCAAGCACGATGAAATCCTTCGTGTAGAGCATCAAAAAGCGATCTGCCACGAGCCAACTCTTCTTTAGTTCTTTCGAAGATAAGTATGTTGGCATCAACCGCCATTCCAATTGAAAGCACAAAACCTGCGATGCCAGCCGCGGTCAATGTAACTGGGATTAGCTTGAACAAAAGTAAGGACAAAACGATATAAATTGAAAGTGCCAAAGACGCTACAACACCGGGCAATCTGTACCAAATTATCAAGAAAAGCATCACAACTATTGTCCCAATAAGGCCAGCTTTCGTACCTTCGTGCATAGCATTCGCTCCAAGTGTTGGACCTATTGTTTCTGTACCTATTAGCTCAATTGGTACTGGAAGTGCTCCATAGTTTAGATTTTCTGCCATCTTCTGTGCTTGCTGAATTGTGAACTGACCAGTCAAAACTGCCTGACCATTTGGAATATCACTTTGAATTCTAGGTACTGACTGAATAGTGCCGTCCAAAACAATAGCTAAATAATTTCCGATATTTTGAGATGTAATTTTTTCTAGAAGTTTCGTTCCTTCAGTGTTGAATGTCACTGCAATCATTGGCTGACTTGCTGTTTGCTGAAACTCAACTTGTGCACGAGTCAGATACTGGCCAGTAAGACCGCTTGGTGCAAACAAGGCAGAAAAATCTGATATCTGTTTTCCTTCTAACGATTGAGTAAGTTTTTCAACATTCGCTTTTTGTTCAACTTTTGCCAAATAAAAATCTAGTGTTGGTGTCTCTCCTAATTTTTTAACTGCCTCATCTATGTTTGTAATCCCAGGAAGTTCTACCAAAAGTCTATTCTCTGTACCATCTAGTGTGCGAGCCGATTCGATTTGAACTATTGGCTCCCCCACTCCAAAAACATTTACTCTTTTTTCGATAACATCACGCAAAACTTGCAATGCAGAACCAGTATCTGCACCAGACAACTTTTCTGTATGCGCCTTATAAGTAAGCTCAGTACCTCCAACCAAATCAAGCCCTAGAGAAAACGGAAATCTTTGTGCCAATGAGTTACTTGGAATCTCTGAGCGGACCAAAACACTAGCAAGTGACATTGCTATCAATAAAATTATGAATGCCGATACTTTATATTTCATCCCGTTAGTGAAAAATGGCATTGCTCTTTACGAGCAGATTGCCAATTAAACTTATAATGCCTGATAATTTAATGTTTGTCATTTCAAATGTTTTGTTACTATTTCTCGAATGCCATTTTCTACTACAGGATTTCATTTTTTTTCTGTGGCGTTACTAGTGTCTTTATGAAGGTTTCAAATCTACCCTTAAGGTTCTGAAATGCCTCCAATGATTGATACTTATATTTATATCCGTGAATCCTACTTATTTTCGAGCCGTCCACAAGCACTGGATAGGCGTACGAGCGCCAACTACCTGGTGAGGTTGGTATTTTGCCCCTCGAAATATGCCAAAAAACAAAGAAAGCAAAGCGTATCAAAAATAGGGGTATGCGTATATTTTTCTTACCCACAGCCTTGGCCATATCCTCTGCTGTTACAAATGGTCCTGGCGGACACAAATTAAACGCTTCAAAAGTATTTGTTTCCCCAGAATCCAGAGCAAGAAGCGTCACAATATCCGTGACGTCATCTTCGTGTACATATTGTCTTGCCCACTTGGCAGTGGTAGGCACTAATGCAACAAACTTTGAAATAATGTTTTCAAAAAAATTAGACGATTTTGCAAAATCACCAGAAAGTACAGACTGTAAACCAAAACGAATCTTTATTTTACGTCCACGTGGACCAGTAATGGCTACTGGACGCACTACATACACAGAAACTTTTGAACCGTCTGCTCGCGCATAAGACAACTCTTCTTTCAAAACATCTTCCGAAACTCTTTTTTCTTCTGCATAGGCATAATTAGTTTTCCTAAAAGATTCATTTTCTGTAAAGAAATGCTCAAGTGTGTTTGTAGATAGTGCTCCGTAAGATGCAACAGTTGAAAAATAAACAAACCGGCGAACACTTGGCATTTCAAATGCAAATTCAAAAATATGCTGAGAACCTACGATGTTCCACCTCCACTGTCTTAGTTTTCCAGCATTTCCATAAAGTGTGCGAATCTGCCAAGCGGTGTGTACTACAACCGTCGGTTCCATCGCTCTCACCTCCTCTTCCCAAAAATTATCTACAGTATTGCCTTGAATGTAATGAATTTTTGGATTGCCTTTCAACAAGTCTGGAATCTGCTCTTTGTCCAAACAAATTACTTTTTCAACATCCACTCTCTGTGCCCACTCAAAAGCAAGCATCGCTCCTACATAGCCAGCAGCACCTGTCAGAAAAATAGTGTGCTTTTCTGGTACTTTTTGATCCTCCGGAACTATATAAGTAGATTTGTGTCCTAATGCCATTATATGTACTTTACCCCATTAGATAATAATAAAAACGTTAAGTTGTGAACTTCAAAGTTCATTTTATTAATAATTTTTTTAACAAAATTTAAAATGATTTATCTAACGGGGCTACATTCCGCCGCGAGACAAAAGGGTTTTTACGGTTCTTAGGGCAATTTTTATATCCAAAAGAAATGAACGATTTTTCACATAATAAAGATCATATGCCAAACGGAGGCGTGTTTCTTCTACTGATTTTGGTTGTATATCCTGATTGATTTGTGCCCATCCAGAAAGCCCCGGCTTCACAATATTTCGCACAGTGTAATAAGGTATTTCTTTTGCCAATTTAATTCCTAAATCATAAATGTCTGGACGAGGTCCTATCAAAGAAATGTCTCCTCTAAAAACATTCCAAAGTTGTGGCAATTCATCAATTCTAGATTTTCTTAAAAACTTTCCGACAGAAGTATGACGAATATCATTTGGGCCAGTGTGCCACTTGCCGTTATCACTTCCTGTCATTGATCTAAATTTAAACAACTTCATTATTCCGTTATTTTGCCCAACTCTATCTTGGACAATGAATACTGGGCCGCCGTCCTCAATTTTTATTGCCAGTGCAACAAAAACATAAAATGGGAGTGTAATAACTCCGAGAACCAAAGACACAGCCATATCCATAACACGTTTTGCGCCGTCATAATATTTTTTCTCCGTTGAAGAAAGATTTTCCATAAACCACGTGTAGCGCAAAAGTGAGAGTGGAACTCTGTCAAAAATTTCTTCATACAATCTGTGAATGTCTATGAAACGAACTTTGGAAAAAATAAAATTATACAAATGTGGAATGAATGGTTTTACCTTTTCGTCAGATAAATCCAAAACCACTAGTGAAATGCCTTCGCTGTAAATCCTTTCCACAACATCTCTTTGAAAATCAATATTGCCATCTTTGGATAAATCTATGTCGCCGACAAATTTAATGTCATACCTATCATTACCGTTTATTTCTGAAGAAAGTTCACTCATTTCATCCCCCGACCCAATAATGAGTGCTGTCTTTTTGCCCTTTTTACCCGTTAGATAAGAGACACCATAAATTCTCCACAGCACTAAAAGACCAGTTGAAATAATTAAGTATGAAAACAAATTTGTTTTCGGCGTAATAACTGATGCAGGAATCAAATAAAAGAAAAGCACCGCTATGAATGCGTTGGCTAACTGGGCATTCAAAACGGTGTATGGAATCTTGGACTTTAGGATTAGGGTATGTTTTTCATAAAGTCCGGCAATAAAGAAAACCACTGTTCCGACTAGAATAAGTATTGAAAATGGAACCACATGCAAACCCCATACGTATCTATCTAGCGCGCCCCCATAGCGAAGCGCCAAAGCTGCCCAAAGCGAAAAGACCGAGATGAGGATATCCCCAAAAAATAGCGTAAGACCCTCCCTTCTGGATGACAGAGTCATATAGGTAATGGCTATCCTACCCAGTTAGTTGCCTTTTGCAACCGATTGGGGCCAAGGTCCAGTCGATATGAGTATACCTAAGGACCCTAAGAAATATTGTCTAGAATGAGGTAAAATAGGCTCTAAATGGCCCCAAAAAGGCCTAAAATATGCCTAAAAAAGCACTTATAGCCATCACCAAGTCAGAATGGGGCGGAGCCCAACACTACGTGTTTGATATAGCCGTGGGTGCTAAAAAGGCTGGCTTTGACGTAGCGGTGCTCTGTGGCGGAAATGGCAAATTAGTCTCTAAACTTGAGGGAGAAAATATACGTGTTATTTCCCTCCCATTATTTGAACGAAATATTTCTTTATATAAAGATTTTCTTTCTCTTTTGTTTATCATCAAAACTGTTTGGCTCGAGCGCCCAGATGTTTTCCACCTAAATAGCGCAAAAATGGGAGGCGCTGGAATTTTTTCGGGCCGACTTTGCAGAGTAAAAAATATTGTCTTTACCGCTCATGGATGGGCTTTCAACGAGTCACGTCCTGCATTTCAGAAACTTCTAATAAAGTTTTTTAGCTGGCTGACTATTTTGTCTGCACATAAAACTATTTGTGTTTCGGAAGCAATAAGAAAAGATATTCAAAATTGGCCACTTGTAAGCAAAAAAATGACGCTTATTCACAATGGCGTGCACGATATAAACTTCGAAACAAAGGAACAGGCGCGAAAACATTTACTTCCCGAAGCACCACATGGCGTTACATGGATAGGTACGATATCTGAACTCCATCATATAAAAGGCCTGGCTTACGCAATTCGAGCAATGAAATCTGTAGCACAAAACCACAAAATAATTTTTGTAATCATTGGTGAAGGAGAAGAAAGGGAGCGTTTAGAAAAATTGATTGAGGAAGAAGGTCTTAATGGAATTGTAATTTTGAAAGGCTACGTTCACGATGCTCCAAAATACCTAAAGGCATTCGATATTTTTACACTCACTTCCCTTTCGGAGGCATTTCCTTTGGCCCTCCTAGAAGCAGGTCTCGCTGAACTACCAGTAATTGCAAGTAGAGTGGGCGGAATACCAGAATTAATTAATTCAGGAGAAGTTGGAACATTAGTTGGGCCAAGAAATATTATTGATATATACAAATCAATAAGTGAACTGATTGATAACAAAAAAATTAGAGAAAGTATGGCAAAAAAACTTCATGAAAGAGTAAGGAAGGAATTTTCATTAAATGAAGTGGTTGAAAAAACTATATCTCTTTACGAGGACAGAACATAACTATCGTCAGGATTTAATTTCTCGCGGTGCGTAGCACGGCTAAACGAAGCCATAGAAACGACAATGCCAAGCGCTGCATATTCTGTAAGTAAATGAGAACCGCCATAACTTGCAAACGGCATGGGCGTACCAGTTACGGGCAGGAGACCAATATTCATACCAATATGGATTGTGGCGTGAACAAATAAAACAATAGAAACTCCCAATGAAAACAGGGCCTCAAAGTTGGTTGCGGCCCGATATGAATGCAAGCCCACACGCCACAAAACAATTGCAAATAATCCGATAAAAATAATAGAGCCAACCATTCCCCACTCTTCAGCAAAAGCGGCAAAAATAAAATCAGTTTGATACTCTGGTAAAAATTTTAATTTGCTTTGTGTACCGTACCCAACTCCTTTGCCTAATATTTGTCCTGAACCCACTGCAATTACTGATTGATATGCATTGTATCCAGCCCCTCTAATATCGGCCGTTGGATTTATAAAAGTAAGAACTCTTTGTTTTTGATAAGTTTTAAATACAAACCCCCAAAGCAAGGTGAAAATAATTGCGGACGCAGCAAAAACCAAAAGAATATGCCGTTTAGAAATTCCAGAAACTAAAACCATTCCTGCCCATATACCAAATAGAATTACTGCGGCACCGAAATCGGGCTGAATCAAAACCAAAACCGCGAGAATGGCTGTATATACTCCAGAAATTATGATGTGCCTAAAATCTTTTATCACTACATGCCGGCGACTAAAATATTTTGCTAAAAGGATTATTAAAGCAATTTTTGCTGGGTCTGAAGGTTGCAAAGAAAATGCGCCAAATGAGAACCAGCTCTGTGCACCTTTAAAAACGCTTCCCACAATAAATAACAGTCCCAAGAGAATAATAGTCGCAACATAAATAATCATCACGGTATTTGTGCGCCGCAAAAAGCGCCAATCAATGGCCGCACAAATGAAAGCGACAAGTACTCCAAGCGGAATCCAAACTAATTGTCTATCGAAAAAACTAAACTGGTCGTTCAACGAGTGCATGGTAATAAGCCCTGCGAGCGAGAGGAGCACCGCAGAGCCCAAGAGCCACCAGTCCATACCAAAAACTAGGCGCTTAGCGTTTTCTATCAAACCCTTCCTAGTGTTCGTTTGTTCTAAAAAAACCATATTTTTCTTAAACTAAATACCTGTGTTTTCTACCTCACGTGAAATTATATCTATTTGTGCAGGTTTTTTCACACAAATTTGTGTTGCAATAGAGCGGTAAATTGTTTGCAAGGTCGAGCCTGTTGGTGCCTCAAAATAGTTATCTTTGCTAGTCGAAATTGATTTCAAAAATTGTGAATCAATTTTATCTCCCAGACCAATGGTGAAAATAGAAACGCCTCCATCGCGAAGTTTTCTTGATTCATCCTGAGCTGTGATTTGGGGAAAATCAATCACGCCTTTTTTAGTTGGCAAAGTCGGTACGCCATCAGTGAGCAACACTGCAATTTGTTTTCTGTCTGTATCTTTGTTCGCTTCAAAAATAACACGAGCCTTGGCGAATGCATCTGCAATATTTGTGTTCTGTGAAGTTTTTGTATCAATAACTATATTTTCTATTGCACTTTTTCCAGAATTTTTATCCAACGACAATGGAAAATCTGCAGGGTCAGAACCAGTATTTGCAAAAGAAATCACTGCTACTTTATCTTCTGTCTGTAATGCAGAGAGAAAATCCTCAGCTGCAAGTTTTACATCTGTAAGAGGCTGGGCAGGAGTTTTTGATATATCACTCATTGAGCCTGAGCGATCAATGAGTAGCACAGTGTCGACAGGCGTTTCGCATGCTGTTTGTGTAGTTATAAATGCATCAGGCCAAGTAAAGGTAATGGGTATTTGTGAGCCGTGCGTTACATCTTTAATAATTGTTTTTGATGCACCCACTGCATTACCCGCTCCGTCTGTAACTATAGCTATTAGCTCAAGGGCTGGTATATCTGTAAGAGATTTATTTAAAACCAATGCGTCAATTCTTGGCTTGCTATCTGCGTTTGTAAGAGATTTGCTATCGACTACAATATTTGGAATTTGTGATTCATCACGTGTCCACTCTAAACTTTGTGACCAAGCAAAATCCGCTTTGGTGGGAACATTTTGGGTGGAAGAAAAACCAGCCTCCAAAATTGCAAAAGTTGCATGTTTTGGGATTGAAATTGTGCCCCTTCTCTCTTCAATTACCAAACCCTTTGCGCCCAATAAACGGATAACGTAAGGGGCGCTTTTTACAGAAGCGCTTGCGTTTGGGTTTTCAAAATAAACCAATACAGAGTAATTACCTGTTCCTACTTTAAAAACTCTCGGGTCCCAACGCATTATGGGATTCTTTACCTCTGAAGTGCAGAGTCGTGCGCAAGAACCGCCACAATCAACTCCTGTTTCAATACCATCCTGCTTGCCATTAAAACAAGTTGGGGGCTTTTTCAAAAAAATAGCATAACTACCGTATGCGCCTAACAAAATTATTATTAAAACAATTGAAACAACAATAAACTTTTTTCTAATTGCCCATGAAATCATTTTGATATTGTACCAAATGATGCAAACAAAAAACTTTATGTATTTTTAGAATCGAGCACTTAGTTCTGGCGTCGAGCTACTCTTCCCTTGCGAGTACCATCGCCTCTGCAGGCCTTAACTTCTGTGTTCGGAATGAGAACAGGTGTAACCCCTGCGACAAAACACCAGAACTAAAGGTTCGATTCTACTTATTCACTGCTTTGATGCGGGCCCGTTTGCGATTGCAAACGGGCACTCCCGAGACGGGGCTCGAACCCGTGACCTATCTAATGAATTGGTTGCTCTACCAACTGAGCTACTCGGGAAAGAACTTGCTGCCAAACACTGTCATGGAGAGATTCGAACTCTCGATAGAGTTTGCACCCTATGCTGGTTTTCGAGACCAGTGCCTTCAACCACTCGGCCACATGACAATACAACAATAATGTGGAGCTGTGTATACATGGCTCGCTCCCTGGATCAGGAACGACTTACGTCTCCCCTCACCCACGCGGCAAACACCCAGTGTCCCAGGTGCTCTTTCTCGCATCCGAGAAAGTCTGCCAGTAACGGGACATTTTTCCAGACAGGAAGAACCATGCAACACAACTACCCACATCAAAACAGTGAATAAAAATATTTTCGTTAAATAAGCTAAACAGAAATAAACCATAGCATTGCTGATAGCAATGTTACGACACTACTCGGAAGTCATGCAAATAATTTTTATTTGCGCGACATTCCTCGCTTGTCGTATACAGAACACAAAACACGTAATCTTGCCCCGTGAGATGTGCGCGAGCACTATCTCACTGAGGTGTGATTTATAAATTTCCTAACAGGAATCGGCAAATTAGTACACCTTGGCTCAACACATTACTGTGCTTACACCTAGTGCCTATCAACGTGGTCATCTCCCACGGGCCTAAACGATTTCTAATCTTGGGGTTGGCTTCTCTCTTAGATGCTTTCAGAGATTATCCATGCCTGACATAGCTACTGGGCGGTCCAGCTGGCGCCAGAGCCCACACACCAGAGGTCAGTTCACTCCGGTCCTCTCGTACTAGGAGCAAGTCCCCTCAAAAATCAACGCCTGCAGTAGATAGGAGTCCAACCTGTCTCACGCATCAATCTCTTATATTGCTATAAGTATGGACTATGCATTACTCTCAATTTTTATTTTGAGAATCCGATTTTGTAGTCTCTACGGGCTAATTCTTTTTGCTCGTGGTGAGCAAATGCGAACCATCCCTCGGTGTTGTCCTTCGACTCGACATTTAAAATGTCTCGCTCAGGATTTCACCGATATTAATCGGTTTTGTCTCACAACATCACTGTTGCGGACCGCCGTGAATTTGGTTTGAACTCGAACAATTTCATTTTGCGTCACACAAATGAAATGTTTATAACAGTACAAAAAATGTTTTCTCGAAGAGATTCAGATTGTCCTTCTACCAATTTTTTCAAATTAGTCTCAGGACGGTCTGAACCCAGCTCGCGTATCTTTTTAAATGGCGAACAGCCATACCCTTGGGAGCTTCTCCACCCCCAGGATAAGATGAGCCGACATCGAGGTGCCGAACTCCGCCGTCGCTATGGACGCTTAGGCGGAACTAGCCTGTTATCCCCAGAGTAGCTTATATCCGTTAATCTCCGGCCGCGTCTAATGCGGACCGTCGGTTCACTTGGCTCTGCTTTCGCATCTGTTCGACATGTACGTCTTACAGTTAAGCCAGCTTGTGCCCATACACTATCGGCACGGTTTCCATTCGCGCCTAGCTGACCTTAATAGGCTCCTCCGTTACTTTTTAGGAGGAGAGCGCCCCACTCAAACTGCCCACCAGATACTGTCCCTCGCCGTTTTTGCCGTCGGGGTTAGAAAATACATAAGTTAAGAATGGTATTTCACTGACGGATCCACGTCACCCGAAAGCGACGCTTCAAATCCTCCCATCTATGCTACGCATAACACACGTATCCTCAATATCAAGCTACAGTAAAGCTTCTGGGGTCTTTTCGTCTAACTGCAGGAAACCGGCATCTTCACCGGTATTGTATTTTCACCGAGCAGATCCCCGAGACAGTTCTCCAGTCATTACACCATTCGTGCGCGTCGGAACTTACCCGACAAGGAATTTCGCTACCTTAGGACCGTTATAGTTACGGCCGACATTCACCAGGGCTTATATCAGTCAGCTCATTATCCGAAGATAAATCACCGCCGATACTTAACCTTCTAGCATTGGTCAGGTGTCACCCCCTATACATCCTCTTACGAGTTCGCAGGGAGCTGTGTTTTTGGTAAACAGTTGCCAGAGATTCTTTAGCTGCGGCCCTCATTACAAGGGCAAGCCTTATTCCGAAGTTACGGCTGCTTTTTTGCAGAGTTCCTTGGGGATTTCTCACTCGTTCGCCTTCGTCTACTCGACGTGAACACTTGTGTCAGTTTGCGGTACGGTCCACACATTTTTAAGCTTAGAAGTTTTTCTTGGAAGGGGGCTCTGTGAGATTATTTTAGGCGGACCTAAACTTCTTCTCTCCTCATCATGATTTATCGTGCGGATTTACCTACACGACACCCTCGAGGCAAGAGCGCAAATCCAATAATGCGCCCCACATACTACCCTTCGTCACTCCATCGCAAAATGTGCGGGTCACGGAATATTCACCGTGTGTCCATCGGGTGCGGCGTTTGCCATTCCCTTAGGCCCGACTAACCCTTCGCTGATCTACATCGCGAAGGAAACCTTGTTCTTTTGGCGGGAGAGTATCTCACTCTCCTTGCGGTTACTTGTGCCAACATTCTTGCTTCGCAACGCTCCAGAGTGGCTCACGCCTTCTCCTTCACAGCTGATGCGAATATTCTCCTACCACTATCTTTATTCGAAAATAAAAATAATCCTCAGTTTCGGTATATAGCTTGAGCCCCGATAAATCTGCGGCACATAGTCTCTTACTGAGTGAGCTGTTACGCT
>JBAQOA010000006.1:0-2235 GCA_049304335.1 Minisyncoccia bacterium
GTAGTTAGTGCATGCAAGTTAGCAATAAAAAAGCGACACTCATATTCATTCTGAAGTTCTACAAATTGCTTTAAGGCGCCAAAATAATTACCTATATGAAGTACGCCTGTAGGCTTAACTCCTGATATCAAAATTCCTTTAGACATTTGTAAATAATATCAGAAATGTAAATCAATTTAATACTAAAATGATTTGACAAAGCCTAATTTTGTATTATTGTACAAAAAGAAGGCGAAGGTAACCGTCTGCCGAGGTCTCCCTCATGACATCGCTTGATAGCTCAGTCAACCTCTATTACACACTGGTTGACCTCTTCATCCGTAATGTAGAGTACTTTGCTCTCATTACCGCCATTCTTTTCTTCGTACTCATCGCACAGGGCTGGACGCTCACCGCGATGGGGTGCGGCTTGGTCTACTTGGTGTCTGTCGACATCTGGGGACGAAAAAAGAAGCGTCGCAAATACATGATTGAGCACAAGAACGACCCCGAATGCTTCTAAGTACAAACACATCCAGAGGACTCCTCGAGATGACGACCCATTCAAATGCAATACTGGCGCAAGTAGCAGAAGTTGCCGATAGCAACTATGCTCTGCTGGTTTCTCTCAGCGCCATGCTGGAAGAGCAGGGAGAGCATGCTGTTTTGAGGTTCATCCGCAAGGTTCCCGAAAGTGGCGATGCCCTCTGGGCGCGCTTTGAGGCCTTTCGTGGCACGAGAAAGCACATCCACTTCAGGGATTTCTTCGCAACCATCTGCGTGCCCGAGTAACTCGAACAACACAGATGGCCAACCGTCCGCTAGAGCCGCTCGCTCTCGCGGGCGGTTTCTTTTTATAAACCTTCTTTCTTTAACTCTTCAATATGCTTTTTTGCTTCCTTGCTTAATTTTTTAGGTAATTCAATCTTAACTCTCAAAAGTATGTCTCCCCTTTTACCACGCTGTTGCGGAACACCTCTTTCCTTGATCCTAATAATGTCACCAAATTTCACACCCTCTGGGATTACAACTTTTGCTGGACCATCCAAAGTTTCAATATTTATTTCAGCACCTAATAGTGCATCAGATAATTTCACATTTAAATCGCCACTTAGATTAGCACCATTTTTTACAAATCTTGAGTGTGTATCAACACGCACACCAACATACAAATCTCCTGCCGTGCCACCTCTGATAGCTTCCCCCATTTTTGATAACATCAAAACTTCACCGTCATTTATTCCTGCAGGAATTTTTATATCTACAATCTCGTCTTTATTTATAACTCCTTTGCCGCGGCATTGAGTACATGGTTTTTCTGGAACTTCACCGGCCCCAGCACACACAGTACACATTCTTTCTGTTGCAATCTGTCCTAAAATTGTTCGTCTGATTTCTTTTACCAAACCTTTTCCCTTGCAGGTTTCGCATTCTTTCATTTTTGAGCCCGGTTCACTCGCCGTTCCTTCACATTTATCGCACACCGCCATATGGTTTATTCGAATTTTTCTTTCTGTGCCGAAAACTGAATCAACAAACGGCACTCGAATTTCTACTTGAATATCAGCACCACGGCTAGTGCGCTTATTTCTGAAACCCCCTCCGAATAAATCGCCAAACAAATCTCCCATATCAAACTCCATTCCGCCTTGAGAAAACTGGGAACCAAATTGCTGTGCAAACTGTGAGAAATCAAAACCCTGCGCTCCGTTGAAGCCGCCTTGGAAATTCCCGCTTCCCATCATGTCGTATTGTGCACGCTTATTATCATCAGATAATACAGAATATGCTTCGCTAGCTTCCTTAAACTTTTCTGCACTACCACCCTTTTTGTCTGGATGATATTCATGCGCAAGTTTTCTAAACGCTTTTTTTATATCGTCTTTTGTGGCTTTTTTATCTACACCAAGAATTTTGTAATAATCTTTACTCATTTTGAATTGTTAAATCCGTACCACGCAGTGTACAAACTATGCTGTTGGCGATTCTGGTGCAGGCTCAGTTGGTGGAGTTTCTGAAGGTGGTGTTTGTTGTGCCCCGCCAGTTGCCTGATTGTTCATTGCTTGACCGACTTTTTGAAGCTCAGTAGAAAGTTCTTCTGTAGCTTTCTTAATCTCATCAAGCGTTCCAGAATCTTTAATGGCTTTCAAAGAAGAAATTTTTGCTTCAACATTTGCTTTTACATCAGCAGGTACTTTATCACCAGCGTCTTTCAATGCTTTTTCAGCAGTGTATACAAGTTGCTCGCCCAAGTTG
>JBAQOA010000007.1:0-10206 GCA_049304335.1 Minisyncoccia bacterium
GGCCACGACCTCCTCTGTCTCCACCTCCGAAGCCTCCTTCACGAGGAGCCTTTGGTTGTGCCTCTTTAACAGAAATCTTTCTGCCTTCAAGGTCAGTATCGTTTAAAGTTTCAATCGCTTTCATAGCTTCTTCATCAGAAGACATTTCAACGAAACCGAAACCTTTTGAACGTCCTGTCATACGGTCTGTAATGATAGCAACTGATTCAACAGTTCCTACCTTTGCAAACATAGCGCGAAGTGCATCCTCTGAAGTAGAGTATGGAATTCCGCCAACAAACAATTTCTTTGCCATTTATTTAAGTTACTGATTATCCACAGATGACGCTTCGCACACGGATGAACCAGTAACGAAAACTTAATCTGTATTGTCGCCTATTATACACCTATCACTTGATTTGTCAACCTGTAAATGAGACGGCCGAATGCCTACTTTGGTTGCCAGCCAGTTGGTTGCATTATTGCAAATGTGTTTCCTTCTGTATCCACTGCTCTAGCAAAAAAGCCAACATTTGGTAATTCATTTTTACCAATAGTAATTGTGCCACCATTACTTTTTACTGCTTCAATTGCTACATCTATATTATCTACTTGTATGGTGCAATCGAACATTTTTGCTTGATTATCTGTTGGCCTTTGGTACATTCCGCCATTTATTCCCGGTTCATCATCATTGCCTGTCATAACCATGAAATATTCCATCGGCGCTTCTCCTTTGTATTTTTCGATCTGCCAGCCAAATGCTTTTTTATAAAAATCGCGTGCTCGTTCTATATTATCTGCCTGAATTTCAAAATGTATTACTCTATTAGACATATTTCTGAATTTAAATTATTAACAAAATAAGGATAACATTTATTCTGAAATTGAAATTAACTTATGGGGATGATGGTGCCCATTGATAATTTTTATCTTGCCTTTTGGAATCAGTAAATTTTCCGAGACTAACTCCACTACCCTTTTATTTGCCATGTTTCTTTCTGCTTTTTCTTTTACGGCAATCTCAAAAATGTCTTCCGACTTTTTAACAAATTTCTCTTTCTTAGCGCCCGCAGACACTATTACCTTTATATACATATATATAAGTTTATCTTGAAAACTTTATTGTGGTAATCTGAAAGCTCATTGGAGGGTTCGCATAGCGGTCTAGTGCACCACGTTGGAAACGTGGCGTGGGGAAACCCACCGAGAGTTCGAATCTCTCACCCTCCGCACATAATTTATAAATATATTTTTTATATTTATAAATTACGAGGACGAGATTCGAAAGACGGACTGAGCGAAGCGAAGGAGTCCGGGCAGGAGCCACACAATATTTTTGCGAGCATACCAAAAATATTGATGTGAGCTGGCGCCGAATCTCTCACCCTCCGCTATAGAATTTCTTTGTCAGCAAACACAACAAGACGGTTGGAGTAACTCTTGCTAACCTTATTCCATATACCATTGCATGTAATGAGGTTTAAATGCATTTTTCCGTCATCTGAAATAAAAACGCCCAGAGAATCTTCTTTTTCTCCATATCTACGCAGCTCACGTACAATAAATGTTATTGCCACTTTCCTTGCATCTAGAATTATTATTTTATCACCAACATTTAATTTATAGAGATTATCAAATACGGCCTCCTTACCGTCCTTCCACCCAAAGTGTCCATCAATAACTGCACTACCAACATCTCCTGGTCTAGGTCCCATGTTGAACCACGCAGCATTTTTTATATTTACTGGAACATCTAATTCTCCATTAAGTTTAATTCCGACTGATTCAATCGTTGCGGAAACTCCGATAGCCGGAATCTTAATTTCAATTGGAATACCTGCAGTGTGTAGAGACGGTCTGATACTCTGTGCAACTAGAACAGATTTATCAACTATTAGGTTCAAAGCGGAATTGTCTTTTGTTAGGAAAAAAACAATAAGCGACATAAGCATTATTCCTACAGTACTAACAATTAATAGACTTTGTTTCGAAAGATATTTTAACTTCATATTAGAAGTATGACTATAAAACTCCGAGCAGTACTACAACAAGTGGAATAGAAACAAGAAGAAATAGACCTGAAATCATCAACATATGCCACATAGTGTAGTTGTCTGGCATAATTCCTGCATTTGGAAAACTAGGAGTAACAACCATGGTTGCAGCTGAGGCTAATAATGTGTCTGCGCTTTGCACAGTAGTAGTGATTGCACCGTACCCACTTGGTCCAATGCCTGTATAAACTGGCATAAATCTACCGCCAGAACTACTGCTACCTCCGCTTGAGGCAACAGGTGTAACAACTACTGGAACAACAACAGGCGCTGGAATGGAAATGTTATTAGCAATCAAAGTAACATCAGTTTGACCTAATGCTCTTCCATGCAATATGGCACCATTTTGACCCGCGATTGTTGAAGCCCCTGGTCCACCAAGAATGATTCCTTCAAAAGTTGATCCGGGTTCAAGAGTTGTCGTGCCTGCTACTGCCCAAAAAATATTTTCAGGTAATGCGCCCCCAGTCAAAATAATTTTCTTCGCAGCACTCAAATCAAGTGTGCCTGGTATTTGGAATATCCAAACATCTGTTGCGCTACCAGAAAGGGTAACATCATCCGTAATAATTACGTTGCCTGGACCGCTGAAAAAATACGTACCAGCAACCAATGACAGTCCTGCCAAATCCCCCGCTCCTGCATCAGTAACATCAACTGCTCTTGAGTTTGCATCTGTATATGCATTTTGCATATCAAGTATTGCAGTTGTAAGTGTTGCGGGTGTTGGTGCTGTGTAATCAGCAGCATATGCTTTACCCGTGATAAGCGCAGATGTTGAATATGTTCCTGAACCATCAAGAACAAAACCAAATCCAGTCATATTTATTTCAAAGGCCGGACTAATACCTATATCGCCAGTAATAGAAGTCACTCCGGTAGTTGTAATCGCAGTTTTTGCCAAAATTACATAATTTCCTGCAGACGCTATATCCACCTTTGCGGGGCTAGCTGCAGATACATCTGAAATACCAAACACACCTAGTAAAGATGCGGCTGCGAACAATGTTAGAACTAATGTTTTTTTCATATTTTTAAATAATTGTTTTTAATGAGATTGGGTTATCCTCACTTGTGAAGCCGTATGAAGACGGCGCACATTACATACAAAAAGTCGCCTCGATTAAGAGACGACTTTTTGTATTACTTTCCCACTAAATATTATCTAGTTTGAAAAGTACTTGGCCATGTCATTGTTATGTTGCCTACATTATCAATACTTCTTGTTAAGAAATAATAAAGTGTGTTTGGCTGAAGGTTTTGCACAGTTATGGCATGAACTGTTTGTCCGGCACTATCGAACGATAAGACACCACTTACATAAGGATTCTGTCCTGGGCCCGTTGCTTCGTCTGAACGAAGAAATGTGGTGTCAGAATAAACTTGACCTTGTGTAGGTTCATTTGTTGTCCAAGAAAATGTTGCACTATTGTTAGTTGTGTTTATTGTCAGAGGACTTAACACAGGAACTGTATCCCATGTCTGATTGTTTGCAGTTGGTGTTCCCTGAAGAGCGTTGATTCTAGCCATTGTGGATGGGCCCACTCGGCCGTATCCCGTGGTTGATGGTGTTCCAGCTGAAACTATTCCTTGAGCTACTTGAAATCTCTGAACTGCGGCTTGTGTTAGAGGACCGAAATATCCTGTTGTGAGACCAGATGGATAAATCGATGCGTTTGTCGCTAAATAAGTCTGAAGCTCTGTAACTTGTGAACCCGTTGAACCTAAGTCCAATTGGCTAACTATCATTGCATGTACACTCTTAATTCCGAAGAACGAAGTGACAAGAATGAGAGCCATCATTCCTCCAAAAAGGAAACTTTTTCTAGATAAATTTGTTGTTTTGATCATTTTTTTATTAATGTTAGATGCTATTAATGTTGGTTAATATCGATCGTATGTTTTTAAACCTTCAGAAGAGATGCCGTACCAAAATTGTTGATATTACAATTTGCTTTTTAATTCAATAATTTCCTTTTCTAATTTTTTTATATCTGTTTTTAAACTATGAGTTTCTGACGTTAGTCTTTGCGCAATTAAATTTGCATGACTGGCAAGTGTTTCTGCTACCACCATCATTTCTGTGACATCTTCCATTGCAAGTAAGATTATTGATGGAAATACTTCTATTACATTATTTACTTTATTAAATCTTGAATGTATCTGTCGTGCATTCAAAATCATTATTTTTCTGCCAATAAAAGGAAAATCATGTGTTACCTCAAAACCTTTAAAAAAAGTGTTTTTTGGTAAAATATCTTCAAGTAATTTTCTAAGTGCTGGAATATTCCACTGGCCATTTCCCAACTCATATACGACTTTTGATTCTGTATCTTTCGCCTCAACTTGAAACATCCTATAGAAAGATTCATTCGCGGCCATCACGCGAAGTTCTTTATCTAAAATCAAAACAGGCTCACGCACAATATCTACAACTGTTTTTATATAAGTCCAACTTTCTTCCCAAATACGTTCAACCATATCTGAACCAACGACACTGTTTTTTTCTTCACTATCATTTTTAAATGCTTTCATACCAATAAGGCCGTACATAGCCATAAATTATTGCAGTAAACTAATGAATACATAACGTGTTATACTAAATGTCTAGTTAATTCCCTTCTCGGCAAAAAAATTCCTGTAATGCCGGTGTAATGTAAATAGTCAACTCTGACTGAATTTAGGCCTAAGAATATAGAGGTACAAACATTATCAAAAATTTTTGTAATGTTTTTGTAATAAAATCTAATGCCATACGGCTCTATTTGTAATGACACCAACACAAGAAACACAAAGACAGGGGCAACTAACTGACGCCCACACAAGCTTCAATACAGCCCTGAATGCTCATGCTTTTTTCAAGGTGCACGACCATAAGGTCGGCGAGGATCTAGTGCAAGATACATTTATGAAAACATGGGCATATCTTGTTAAGGGCGGCGAAATTGAAGTAATGAAAGCATTTTTATATCACATACTTAATAATTTAATTATTGATCAATATAGAAAACACAAAACAGCATCGTTAGATGAATTGCTCGAAAGTGGATTTGAACCAAGCGAAAATCACTCTGAAACACTTATGAATAATTTGGACGGTAAGGCTGCAATGCTTTTAATACATCGTCTTCCTTTTTCTTACCAGAAAATTATGAGGATGAAATACATCCAAGATCTGTCGCTGACAGAAATGTCTCTAATTACTGGTCAAACTAAAAATACTATCGCGGTTAAGGTGCATAGAGGATTAGAAAAGTTAAAAATATTGTATATACCGAAATTAAAATTAATTAATTAATGAAAATGATTTGGACAATTATTGTAGCGCTAATTATTCTTTGGTTTATCGGATTCATATTCCACTTTGGAGGTGGACTCATCCACACACTTCTTGTTATCGCACTTGGTATAGCAATCGTTAAGTTCCTACTTTAGAGCTCAGAGTACGCAACAACAGTATTTCGCCCACGCTCTTTTGCTTTATACAAACATTTATCAGCACGTTGCACTATCTCATCTAGGGAAAGTTCATCTTCAGCAGATGCAACCCCTGCACTTATTGTTATTTTAAAATCTGGCTCTTCTTCAAAAACTAAATTCTCTACATGCGCCCTTATATCTTCTGCTTTATTTTTTGCTTCTTCTTCTGTTGCGCCAACCAACGTCACCACTATCTCTTCTCCACCCCAACGGGCTGGAATATCAAGTTCGCGTAAGTTTCCACGAATAGCATCGGATACTGCTTCTAAAACAATGTCGCCAAAACTGTGCCCATATTTATCATTAACTTTCTTAAAATTATCGATATCGAAAAAAATAAAACTTACATTCTTTGGCCCAAACCATCTTCTTTTATTAAATATCTTTGGAGGTATAGATTTTAGATAATTCTTTGATTCTTCTTCAAAAAAATTCCGGGTTTTAAGGTGCGTCAAAGGATCATGAATAAGGTCCTTTTTTAAGGTTTCTACTTGTGCCTCCAATTCAGCTATTCTCACTATTAATTTCTCTACATCCTCATTCATATATATGTATACAGTTTACCAAGAACTTGATGAGCCACCTCCGCCTGATGAACCACCACTAAATCCACCAAAACCTCCGCCCCCACCACCTCTTCCACCGCCAAGCCACCAAATATTTGGCCCGCCACCCCTTGGTGTGTCATTCCAATGTTTTGACACAAAATAATCAATAATAAATCCTAAAAGTGCCGATAGAACGACTACTACAACCTTAATAATAAGCGCCAAACTAAATGCATAAATCAAAACTATTACCGAAGAAATAACTGCTCCAGCCACTCCACCAAACCACCATGATTTGGTGCGAGCCATACGAGATACGAGAATTTGAACAATTATAAAAATCGCAAAAAGAATATGTAAATCAAAATTTACATATGAGTTGTAGCTCCTTGTTGCGGTTTGTACTGGCTCCCCAGAAAGTGTTTGCTCAATCGCTTTCAATCCTTGTTTTATCCCCTCCTCATAATTTCCTTGCTTGAACAATGGTCTGACTAAATCATTTAATATTTGAGAAGATTGTGCATCAGTTAGAACCCCCTCAGCGCCATAGCCAACTTCAATTCTCATCTGCCTGTCATCTCTAGCAATTAAGAATAAAACCCCCGTATCAAGCTTTTTGTCTCCAATTTTCCACTGCTCAAAAATGCGAACTGCATAGTCTTCAACAGTAGTTCCCTCAAGTGTAGGCACAGTAAGTAAGGCAATTTCATATCCTTTGGACTGTGAAAAATTTCTCAACTCACTTTCAAGAGTTTGCCTATCCTGCACACTTAACATTTCTGCGGTGTCTGTAACAAAACCAGTTGGATTTGGAAAACTTTTAGGATAAGCGAATGAAACTAGTGGCAATAAAATTAATACTGCCAATAAGTATTTCACTTTGAACATAACTACTGTAGATCAACCTTTGGGGCAGTCTCGGCTCCACTTGCTGACTCAAAGTAGGAATGAACGGAAAAACCGAATATTTTAGCAATCATTGAAGAAGGAAATCTCTGTGCCTTAGTATTGAACGAGCGCACGCTATCGTTGAATCGTGAACGTTCAACCGAAACCCTATTTTCTGTACCTTCAAGCTGACTCATTAATGTTTGTACTGTATTTGCAGATGCAAGAGTTGGATAATTTTCTACAACGGCAATCAGTCGTCCAAGTGATGTCTCAACTTGTGATGCTGCTGCGGCTTTTTCATCTACTGTTCTAGCTCCTGAATACTGTGCACGAGCATTTGCTAACTCAGAAAATATTTTTTGTTCTTGGGTCATTATTCCTTTTACAGAGTTAACGAGATTAGGAATCAAATCAAGTCGCCTTTGATATTGAGTCTCTACCTGTGCCCACTGCCCTTTAATATTCTCGTTTAACGTTATAAAGGAATTGTATGTTAACAATCCATAACCAATAACTAAAACAACTACGATAATAATTATGCCCTTTGTGCTTTTCCAAAATGGTTTTGTATTTTCCATAAACAGGATTATATCACTTTTGTTTTAGTTGACGTGCAAGCAAAATTGGTTTAATTTCAATTCCAGAACAAGCTCATTGAGGAAACTACGCAATGCCACGCAAAGATAGACTTGCGCCCGTACTCAATAGAGAAGAAGCCCACATTGACGCTGTCATGCGAGAACTTCATGAGAGCGACACTCCTCTAACCCACGCAGAAATCGGGCGCCTTCTAAAGAAGCCAAACGGCGAACCTCGTACAAGGCAAAGGGTTGCTGTAAGGATTAGGCGTGCCGGAGGACGCATGGGTTCCATCAAGATGCACCACGAGGATTCACTTGCCCTTGGTGTAATCCATGATCCAGAAGTAACAAGCGTGAACCACGCAGCGGCCAAAATCCATCGCTCCACAAAATATGTGGAAGCTGCATGGAAGAGAAATGGAAAAACAAAAGAGGCCAGAAAGCTGCTCTCCAGACATCGCAGACAAATGAAAATGGAAAATCTGCGACAGCTTGCCGACCAGTTCAGGCTCTTTGCAATCGAGCTTGGTCAGATTCCATCGGCGACATGGCTCATGCGATGCAAATCTAGATACTACTGGAAGGTTCAACATTTCGGTGGTTTCAAGATGCTTCGTAAGCATTTCCCAGACCTATCAAGGAAACCGTGGTCACCCACTCCATCGAAATGGTTTCCACCAGAAGAAAGCGCCTCGGCATAGCCGAGGCGCTGTTGTTTTATTTCTATAAAAAAGCCAGCCGTCCCGCATTACGCGAAACGGCTGTGTTCTTTACTTCTCCTTGACCTAGGCCGAGAAGGCCGCCTGGAGTCGCCCGCGGGCGGCGTTGAGGCGGTCGAAGTGGGGCTTGTTCTTCGCCACCACCTCGGCACGCTGACGCGCGGCCTCCCGAGCCGGAGCTTCCTTGATTTCCTGCTCGGCTTCGAGGATGGCCCGTTCCACGGCTGCCTGCGTCATCTCGTAACGGTCGAGGACCGAGACGATGTTGACGTTGAGGTTGCCGAGAGCCACCAAGATGTCGTTGAGCATCGCCGTGAGCTTGGAGCCCTCGGCGGCGAACTTCATCGGTGCCTTCTTCTCGAGGAGCTCGAGGCGCCCGCTCAGCACGCCGTCCATCACGGAACACCGGACGAACTGCTCGACATCTGCGAGAATCTCCCGTTCGAGCGCGATGCCCGAGCTGTTGACGCTCTTGCAGGTGCCTTCGGTCGGCATCGCGCCCAACTTCGAGTGGGCGTCGATGATGCCCGCGACGTCGGCCACGATGCGCTGACCGCGCACCACGAGACCGCCGTTCATCTTGAACTGCGGCGCGATGCGACTGGCCAGCGCGCTGATGCCGCAAGCGTCGCTGAGGGCGTCCGACATCTGGATGATGCCTTCGAGCGACGGCGCAAAGCGGTACTTCTTCGACGTGGCCATTTGGAGCCTCCTCCCTTTTCGGGAAGAAATGTAGAGATTGTGTAGCTGGGATTGCCTACGAGGTACTACTATTAACATACTAGCACATATCAATATGTTTGTCAATGGGTCAAATGTCCCTTTCTTGGTTTTGCAAAAATCCCCAAATAAGCTAATGTATCCCCTAATGACATATTTATTACCAATCACTCAGGGTATTCTTGCGGTACTCCTTATATTAGGAATTCTTTTACAGCGCTCTGATGCAGGTTTGGGTTCAGCTTTTGGTCAAGACACTTTTGGAGGAGTTAAGTATGAGAAAAGGGGTGCGGAGAAAATAATTTTTGTGGGAACAATTGTAGTTGGAATACTTTTTGTTGTTTCTACTTTCGCGGCACTATTCATCCGATAAATTGTTAATATAGAGATTGATCTCTAAAGTTTATGGAACTTTTAAATAACTTATTTGAAAAGCTTATTAGCGGTTATTATTTCAAGCATCTCAAAATTCTGGAAAAAAGAATTGAGCTCATAGGAAGTACTAATGCTAAAAAGGCATACAAACTTTTTTCTGCAACTGAAAAGGTAATTTTTCTTGTATTAGCTACCGTGATGGTAGTGACAGCTATTATTATTATTTTTAACTTGAATAGAAATTTTCTGGTAGATGTTCCAACAAGAGGCGGTTCACTTGTTGAAGGTGTTATTGGCACTCCCCGCTTTATAAACCCCGTGCTCGCAGTAACTGATGCTGATAAAGATATATCTGCATTGGTTTATGCAGGCCTCCTTAAAGCCAACCCTGACGGTAATTACAAAAACTTACTAGCAGAATCGGTAGATGTTGCACCAGATGGCAAAACATACTTTGTACACATAAAAAACGGCGCAGTTTTCCAAGACAACAGCGCAGTTACGGCAGATGATGTGATTTTTACAATTGATCGCATAAAAGACCCGCTCATTAAAAGTCCTATACGTGGAAACTGGGATGGTGTGTCTGTAGAAAAAATTGATAACTATTCAATAGCATTTCATCTAAAAGCACCATATGCCCCATTTTTAGGAAACCTAACAGTTGGAATTCTGCCAAAACATATTTGGGAAAAAGTAACCACAGATGAATTTCCATGGAGTGATCTCAACCTAAACGCAATCGGCGCTGGTCCATATAAAGTCGTTAATGTATCAAGAGATTCTAGCGGCATACCATCGGTTATTGATTTAAGAGCATTTCCTAAATATGTTGGTGGTGAAGCCTATATTACAA
>JBAQOA010000008.1:0-4346 GCA_049304335.1 Minisyncoccia bacterium
GAGTGAGACATCCAAGTCTATTAGCTATCTTGCGCATAGCTTGAGCACATTGTTTTTACAATGACAAACAAAAATTTTTACGACATAGTAGATTCAGAAAGTACGGCTCTAGCAGTAGTTTTTGAGAATAATACTCATTTTAAAAAACGAGATGAAAATGGAAAGAAATCTTTTCTGTTTCTACTTTGGTTTTTGAAAAATTATCTACCAGAGTCAGATCTACTCTCATTAGAAGAATTTATTACTGAAGGCACAGATGATTCTTCTTCTGATCTAATTTTTCCAAATAAGAACCAACTTGGGGAAGAAACCTATTATGTAATACAAGCAAAATGGTTTGCCAGAAACAACATTCATAAGACAAACCACATTGTTAAAGAAATAAAAGCTTGCTTGACTGATTTCTCGCTAATCCTATCTGGTGAAAAGCAATTATCAAAAACAAATGTTTCTTTTAACAAGCAGTATCTCAAATTTATCGAACATAAGAATAATAATAAAAAAGTAAAATTTATATTCCTAACTTTATGTTCTCCAAATGTGAATATAGATGAATATGTAGACAGTTTTGAAAATAATGAATTGGTTTCTTTTGAATTATTTGATTTGTCAAAACTTAAAAGAAACTATATTGAAATCATTTATAAAGGCATTAAAACACATAATCCAATTGAAGAACCATATAATCCAGTATTGAATATAGATCTCCCTATAAAAGAAAAAAGAACCATACGCATTGATAAGCCTTTCAAATCAAATATATTTTTAATTCAACCACGTACTGTATTTGAATTGTTTAATAAATTTGGCAATTCAATTTTTTATAAAAACATAAGAAACCCCCTACCAAGGTCTTTATATAACGAAGAAATAAAAAATACCATATCAAACAACCCTAAATATTTTTGGTATTTTAACAATGGGATAACGGCGATAACCGATAAAATTGAAGATTTTTATTCTGATGCAAACAAAGTCTCTATGAGGGGCTTACAAATAATTAACGGAGCACAAACTGTTTACAATGTATACGATGCTTTCAAAATTGCAACAGAATCTAAACGACAAAGAATGAATGAAGATGGTCTAATTACTATGAGGGTTGTCGAAACTGGCGGAAATGATTTTGACCTGAGTATTACTAGGTATACAAATTCTCAAAACCCTATAAGTGAAAGGGATTTTCATTCCAATGATGATGTACAGAAAAGATTACAGAATGATTTTTTCAAAAATACAAATATATGGTATGAAACGAGACAGGGTGAATTTGTACAAAAATACCATAATGCTTTAGTTCTCAGTAATGAACTACTGGGTCAATTTTATTTAGCATATTTTATAAATGATCCACTCAGTGCAAAGCAAAAGAGAAGGTATATTTTCCTGTCTAATAAAATTAAACCAAATGGCCTATATGAAACTATCTTTAGTGAAGACACACAATACGATGACATGCTTATTGCATATCATTTACAATTATTTGTAGATAAAAAGAGAAAAGAATTTAAAAGTTTTATCGATAAAATTGATACAACTAAGAAATTAAGCAAGAAGCAAAAAGAATTTTTAAAATTTGATTTTATACAATACGCAGGTTTTGATATTTTGGCCTTATTCAAATTAGTATTACAGAGGTTTAATAGAGATAATGTTTCCACTATCAATAAGAAGGTAATTAAACTTTTTGAAAATAATCAATTAAAATTTTTTGAAGATGCTTACGATTTAATAATCAATTTTCTTTTAAAAGATTTGGAAGTTAGAAAAACTAAAGATTTTAAAATAGTAAATTCAGTTTTATTTAAAAATAGTGGATATTATCAAGATGTTAAAATTTCATTTAATAAATTTATCAGCAAACAAAACCTAAAAAAACTCAATTATTAAGTAGCTCGGGTTCGTCGATTGAGCAGCGTAAAACCATATTAAAATGACAAGCAAAAAAACTAATGCATAAGCTACCACCAGATTTACAAAAGGCAATTATTTCCACTCCGAAGGCGCTTGCTGTTTGGGAAAATATCACACCGCTCGCACGCAATGAATGGATTTGCTGGGTCATATCAGGCAAAAAAGCAGAGACAAGGGGAATTCGAATTGAGAAAGCAATTTCAAAACTTAAAGGCGGAATGCGTCGCCCTTGCTGTTGGGCAGGGTGTCCGCACCGTTAAAATGGTAAAATAGACGTATGACAAAAAGCCCGTATCTAAATGCATTATTAGCAGTACTTTATATAGCTATCATTGTTTCTGGTTTGGGTCTTACAGAGCACAGTAAAAATGAGGGGACACTTCTCGTTCCACTTTTCATGCTTAGTTTGCTTGTGATTTCTGCATCTGTGATGGCTGTACTTTTTTTCTACACACCAGCAAAAATGTTTTTGGATAATCAAAGGGAAGAGGCTCTTAAATTCTTTTTCAAAACTCTTGGCACATTCGCGGGCTTTGCCTTGCTTTTCGGCATTTTACTTCTTTTCTTATAGTTAACTTATGAAGCTTGAACATGTAAAAAATTGGTTTACATCAGAAGAAAAATTTCTTAAAACTCCTGTCGGTATTTTCTTGCTCGGTGCTTTTTTGGGGGAGTTAGCGCCAGATCCTACGGACGCTATACATTTTTATCTCCAAGAACATGTTTTGAATAATCCAGCTGTAGCACAAAACATGCGTGCATTTCTACAAGTGTTTGATTGGTATTTTATGAGTGCATTTTACTTTTTGTTTCTTCTCATACTCGCTTACGTGTTGCATATAAATAAAGTTAGAAGTGTAAAAAGAATAACTTTGATTGGAGGTGTATTAAGTATTGGTGCCGTGATTGGTATCCTCGCGCAATTTTTGAAATCTTAAAATTAAATAAACTTATTAACACAAAAGAAAACTCGGTGGGGGCACTGTGCCTCCACCGAGTCGTAAATCGAGTCAACTTTCCCAAGACCCCTTCGCGGTAGCCTTAGATTCTCGAGGTCTCCACCTCTGAGTGCCTTACTCTTTCGGGGCAACAACCGTCTGCCAGACGTAGAACACCCCTAAGATGCCGTCCAACCTGTATGCCCGCTTGCAGCGAAGCGCCTAGCGTTGCTTCGAAGAGAGTTACGGGCCATCCGGGTCTTCTCTTTGACGCTTATCTCTTGAGCAAAGAGAAAGCGTACCCAGACCGGATTACTAGCACGGGAGCTCTCACGCCCGAGGACTACTCCTGTCAGGACTCGTTTGACCTGACGGTGTGTCTTTGCCAGATGCTAGTTGTTTTCCCGAGATCCGCTGGCAGGCGGGTCTCGCGCTCGTTTTCTCTATCGGTTGATGGTTTATGTAGGGAGTTGCTTGAGAGAGCTCCACACACTCCCTACCACCCATCCTTACGTAAAGCCACTGGTGTAAAAGAACGGCACGCACCCCTCCAGTTCAGAGTGGACTTGCTTAGGCAAGCATATCATATATAAGTGTGTTTGTCAAATTTGGTGTTTCCAAAATAATTAAATTTGTAGTGTAAAATCAAGCAATAACATTTATGAAATTGATAACACTAAATACTTGGGGCGCAAGGGTTGGAGAACCTTTTTTGGAGTTTAATATATAAAAATAAAGTGGATCTAAAATCTACATATAACAAAATAGCTGAAGATTGGTTTAGAGATCACGACGCTGACACGTGGTGGTACTCTGGCACAGACAAATTTCTTTCACTCTTACCAAAGGATGCAACGATTTTAGATATTGGTTGCGGAGCAGGGCAAAAGACTAGATACATTTCAAAAAAGGGCTACAAAGTGATAGGGGCAGATTTTTCTGAAAAAATGATTGAAATTGCCCAAAAGCAAGCACCTGAAATCAATTTTGAAGTTCTTGATATATATGAAATTGATAAATTCCACAAAACATTTGATGCTATTTTTGCTCAAGCAGTTTTACTACATATACCCAAGGCGCGCGTTGAGGAAGTGCTACTAAAAATTAAAAGCAGATTAAACCAAAATGGCCTTCTTTATATAGCTGTGAAGGCAGTTCGCGATGATGGGATTGAAGAACACACTAAGCAGGAAAATGATTACGGTTATAAGTATGAACGCTTTTTTAGTTATTACACCATGTCTGAATTGGAGAAGTATTTAAGTAATTTAAATATGGAAGTAATCTGGAAAACAAGTACAGCATCAGGACATGTGGAGTGGTTGCAGATTATTGGTATTCTTTAGCGGCTTCTAAAATCTTAACCTCTATTGCTATTGAATTTTATTTTTATAGAGTTTCCCGACTACAACACCGATTACAGAGCCAATGATTGCTCCGGCCACAAACTCTGAAAACCAATGAATACTCATTGAAACTCCTATACCTATATAG
>JBAQOA010000009.1:0-11460 GCA_049304335.1 Minisyncoccia bacterium
TCTCCAGTCAAGTCTTATGTCACTTGTTTCTGCTGTGGCAGAAAAAGAAAGTGCATTCGTAACTGGCGTTATTGATAATGTTGTAAATTTTCCAATTCCAGATGTGCCATGAGCACCAGTTTGAGAAACTACGTCAATCGAAAAATAATAAAGTGTGGCAGTAGTGAGGTTAGAGATTGTTGCTGTATGAATTGTTGAAAAGATAATATCTGTTGATGTTCCAGATGTTTGTGCGCTCGTCTTACCATATATAAGTGTCGCAGTTGTTGGGATTGATGTTGTGTATGTAATTACTGCCCCATTAGTGCTTGGAACAACATTTAAACTTGTAATAACGGGAAAATTTGTTCCAACCCCACCAGATGCTCCACCAGTTGGCGTAACAGCAGTTTCTTGATTAACAGTTAGAAAAACTTTAAAGGAGTCAGTGGTTGTTGAAGCAGCAAATACTGTAGAAAAACTCATAACAAACAACGCGCAACATACAGCAAAAACAGCGGCGTGAATTTTCTTTATTTGCTGTTTGTTATTAGTTGCGAATTTCATATTATTTTTATAGTGCTGTTGCTGTAAAAGTTATGTCCCCTGAATAACTGCCAGCTGACTGATTCCTGTCTGTTCCTGCTGCAGCTCTCAATTTCAGTGCTGTCGCAGTGCCAGCTGGTGTGTTTGCGCTTGTTTTACTTGCAATCTGCTTTGTTGATGTCGAGAAACCACTCCAGCATGAATTTGTTGTATCAAGTGCACCAACTCCACATGAAGAACCATCGTCCTTGAAATTCGAGATTATGTCGTTGCCTTCTGGAGAAAAGCCGAAGAAAGATTCCGTATTCAAAAATGAAAATGCAAAATCTGGATTTACTCCACCTTGAACATAATCTGCAAATGAGTCTGACAGAGACGCAAGGGCTGGACTAGTTGATGCATTTACATAAAGCGCATAGCCGGCTGCTCCATCTGTTGCAACGGTTATTGATGTTGAGCCATCAGCCGTACCGCCCGAGATGCTACCAAGATCTGGTGCAAGCGTTACATCTGATGCATCTGATATCGAAAGATAAACCTCATTCATCTGCTGATATCCAGCGTGAATGTTGTAGTTTGTAGAGCTACTTTCTCCGGTTGCTACTTCTCCAAATGTACTTTCTTGTGTGTAGCTAGTTGATGTCGAAAGACCTCCACCGAAGTTCACAGAATCAAACTGTACTTTGTAATTACCCGACGACATTTGTGCATGAGCATTAACAACACCAACCAACAAAAGCCCAGCGATCAGTGCCCCTTTCAATGCACCTCTTTTTGTAAACCAAAAAATTATCGCAACGAGAACTATCACTAAAATAATTGGTGCCCAAAATGGCAACACATAAAAGACGATTTCCTTTGTATCAACCAAATCACCGTAACCACGATTCAGTGAAATGGCTGCTGTATATCGTCCAAAAAAACCATTTGTCGAAACAGATATTTCTCTGACTCTTTCAGATTTTGGCATTACGTACCACGGATCAATTTTTTGCACTGATACTTCCTTACCAAAAATATTTTTTACAACAATAATTCCATATGGATTTAAATTTTTACTTCCTGTGTTTGCATAAGTAATTGAAAATGGAACAGAATAATCCATCCTCAAAACTTTTTTATCTGTTATACCAAAAGACGTTAAAGCTCCTGATTCAACGGCATCGCCAAGAACATCAACGATGTTTGTAATCTGTGCCCGTGTATGCGAATTAATTTCTCCATTTTTTGATTCAAATGGTTCAACAAATATCCCAAATGCTGAGCTTCCAATTTCAGAATTTTTATTTATTTGAATTGTCCCTTCAACAATCTGTGTTGCTCCAGTCTTCACAGAAACTTTTGCAGGTAAAACAATTTTTTGATCAAAAGCAGAATCACTAACAGTCAAATTACCACTTCCATCTACCAACAGCTTTTTTACTGTAATTATAAAATTTGTATCGCTACCCAAACGATTTATTACGGCAAAAGAAATCTTCTTTGTTTCACCTGGCTTAACTAGAATTTCATTTTTTGCTGGACCTACAATGAAGTCGGGTGCGGCCGCTTTTACCGTTTTTACATTAACAAACAAAGAAACAGGAAATAAGATGAGAATAAAAAACATAAAAAATGTTTTTTTCACCCGGTAGTAGAAAAAAGCATTGCTCTCCAAGCGCATGCCCTGAACTATGCTTTTTTTCACTACGGGGTTCATTATTGTTTATTTCCTTTAACAGGCACTAAAACGTATAAATACTCATCGCCAGAAACCTTTTTAAATACAGGTGTTATGACACCGGTGACACCGTCAGCATTTTGAGAGACACCAACTTTGTCAGAGAAAGAGCTTTTTATGTGCTCAATTGTTTGTTGGTTTTCTGGGGTACTTGGCATTACGACCATTCCCTGTGTAACTGGTTTTGTCTGTTCTGGTACATAAGCCAATTGTTGAGCGCCAAACAAAGAGGCAAAAAACTTGCCAGCGCCAATGAATTTATTGTTTACGTATGTGTACCAATTTTTAGCAAAATTTTGAACTGCAGAACCAGAAAGAACCGAGGCTGAAACTAGTACTTCTGGGTTATTTTTTGCTACCTCTTTTGAACTAAATTCAAAGCTTATTACGCTTGCACCAAAAACTATTGCTATAACCACGGCGCTTACAGCAATAATTTTTTTAAAATATACAAATGGAGATTTTATTTTTACAGGAGAAATTGCTGGGTAAATAATTTTTGGCTCTGGCTTAGAAATCTGATCGAGTACATAAACAAAATTTTTATCCTCAAACGCAGGTTTTAAAATTTCTTTTTTAGGTAAATTGGGAATGAAAACTGAGTCTTCCTTTTGGTATTTCGAAATTTGAGATTTTACTTCTTGTACACGAGAAACTTCTTGTTCTTTAACAGTTACAACCTCATCTTTAACTGCTTGTTTCTGAATATGTTTTTCTAGGGATGGCTTTGATACGTACCAAAGACGCCCAACCATTTTTGCCTCAAGTGCACTTTTTCTAACAAGTTGGCCAATGTAGTCTCTCGAATAGCCAGAAATATCACTTGCCTCCTTTGAAGATATAAACTTTTTACCTTCTAGATACAGTGGTTTTGATTCCTGTGCTGAATTAGTTTGGGACGTTTTTTGCTTCTCTAACTTAAAGTCTTCGACGCCCTTAATTTTTCCTAAGTGCTTTTCTAACGATTCTTGAGAGACAAACCATGACCTTCCAACACGCTTCGCGTCCAACTTAGAATCTCGGATGAGTTGGCCAATATAGTCCTGATTATAGCGACTTATTTTGCTTGCTCGCTTTGACGAGATGTACTTTTTTCCTTCAAAAAAGAGCTCTGAATTCATATGCAAAAATTATATGGAGAAGTACCCAATATTTTGATGCCAAATGTGGATAGTGAAATTGCCGAAATAACTATACAGGTATTCGTATAAATCAAATTATGAACCCCAACAATTTTCTATGTAAAATTTGTAAATTGAGTTAGCTTTGTTTTTTATAAGTTTATAAATTTTCTGTGGATAAACATTAATATTGTTAATGTTTATCATATAAAATAGGTAGTAAGTTTATTAAGGTTTATTATTCTTAAATCAATGGCACAGTACATAACAATAAAGCAGGCATCATTAATCTTGGGGGTATCACCGCTCACTTTACGCAACTGGGACAAGAATGGTAAGTTCCCAGCACGACGTCATCCAATGAATAATTACCGAGTTTACAGACTTGACGATTTAGAGAAGATTGTCGAGGACATTGAACTAGGGGGCGCGATAGGAACTAATGCAAAGAAAAAGATTCGCCAACTTATTGTAAAAAGTGAGCAATAAAAGCATCTCTTGCCCATCTTTAACAAAACACCCTGCCAAGCAGGGTGTTTTGTTAAATCTTTGCTTTCAATGTTTCCTTTAACTGCTCGGGGTTTGCTTTTCCCTTACCCTTCTTCATCCCCTGTCCAATTAAATACTGTAAGGCATTTTCTTTTCCGGATTTGTATTCTTTAACAATATTTTCATTTTCTCTTATCACCTCTTCAACGATTTCATCAACAAATTTTGAATCTGTATTTTGAAATAGATTTTCTTTTTCAGCTATTTCTTCAGCACTTCCACCATCTTCAAACATCTTCTTTAGAATATCCTTTGCTCCCCTAGAATTAATCTTGCCGCCGCCAAATAGCTTAATTAAGTCTGCAAAATTCTTTGGCGTTATGTTTTCTAATCTCCCTACCCCTAATTTTACAAGTGACTGTATGTCAGACAAAATAAAGTTTGTCGCAAGAGTGGCATATTCTTTATTTGACTCAAGCTCGCTCAATACATCATCAAGAAAGTTGGACAGCGATATTTCTGACACTAAAATATTTGCATCTGTATTCTTTATGCCAATGGTTTTATACCTATCTTCCCTCTCCCAAGGTAACTCTGGTATCTCCTTTTTTATTTCATCCAAATTAAATACTTCATTAACAAAAAGCTTTGGCAAATCTGGGTCTGGGAAATACCTGTAATCGTGCGCCTGCTCTTTGCTTCTTTGTGAAAACGTTGTTCCCTTCGACTCATCAAACCCTCTTGTTTCCTGTGTAATCTTTTCACCGCTCAAAATTGCCTCCTCGTGGCGTTTTAATTCATAGGCTATCGCCCGCTCAACAGATCTAAAGGAGTTTAAATTTTTAACTTCTACTTTGGTACCAAACTCTTTTGGGTCAGTTGAAACAGAAATATTGGCTTCAACTCTCATTTCTCCCTTTTCCATATTAGCCTCTGCAATTCCTAGGTACTGAAGTAATAACTGCAATGATTTAGCAAACTTACCAGCAGTTTCTGCATCATAAATTACAGGTTCTGTGACCAATTCCATCAAGGGAACTCCGGAACGGTTAAAATCCACAATGCTTCCATCACCTTTATCGTGTTGCGAACGAGCAGTATCCTCTTCTAGATGTACGCGTGTAATTTTTACTCCCTCTAATTCACCGCCCTCAATCAGTGGATGCTTGTACTGACTAATTTGATATGCCTTTGGAATATCTGGGTAAAAATAATTTTTTCTATCCCATTCGGTGAAATTAGCTATGTTGGCACCAAGCGCAATACCCAATTTTATAACTGACCTTACTGCTTCTTTATTCAAGACAGGTAATGCTCCTGGATATCCCATACAAACCGGGCAAACATTAGTATTTGGCTTTGTTTCGTCTGGATCATTTTTACAATCACAAAAACACTTCGCTTTTGTATTAAGCTCCATGTGAATTTCTAGACCTATACGTGGGTAAAAACGAGTATCTCTGCCTGAATCCATTTACTTGCTAGTTTACCCTAAAAGGGCTTTTTGAGCCAAAGCGATTGCCCCTTCCTTTGTAGAAACAACACACATAAACCCTCCTCTATGGCAAAACACCGCATCATGTATTCCTGTGACTTTTGCTAATTCATCATCTCTCATCCCTCTCCATTCTTCTGGAAATGGCTTTCTGGTATCAAACTCCCCCCTTTCTTTTCTAATAGCTGCAATCTGCCACTTGTTGCTGTCGGCTCTGTAATAAACTCCATAAATTGGTTCTGGATACTTCATCAATGCGCT
Organism: Minisyncoccia bacterium; assembly: GCA_049304335.1. Lineage (GTDB taxonomy): Bacteria > Patescibacteriota > Minisyncoccia > Phycocordibacterales > Zambryskibacteraceae > 12-FULL-44-12b. The sequence continues at coordinate 5,612 of JBAQOA010000009.1, forward strand.
AGTGACTAATTCTCTTCCCAAGTTATATTTTTTATCAAAAATTATCATCTCCTTGTCCTCAGACTTCTCATACGCATTTTTAATTATCATTTCGCCTTCCAGCCAATCGGTAGTTACTTTTATTTGGCGCACTAAAATTGCTGTTGCCCAATCAACACACCTTAAAAAAATATTGTCCCAATCTTCTACTTCGTTCCATGTGCTTCTAAACAAATCTACTAAACTATTTAAGATTACTGGAAAAACCTTTTTCTCTGTAAGAGTAAATAGATTCACGCCATTATCGCCAGCATCTACTTGTTGGACAAGAATTTTATCAATTTCATCACTAACCACCTCGTTAACACATATCTTGTTGCCATATTTTTTCCAAACAAGACCAAAAGATGCGTACGGTATTCCATTTTCCCTTTCGCCCGCACCGCCAATTTGATGGTGGTCAAACCTATTTTTGTCTTCTATATACTCATTTCCAACATCAACTACATAGTCTGCTGTTTTTATTATTTCTTCATTACGAGTCCTTATAACAGTACAATTTTCTTTTCCGAGTAGTAAAAAAAGTGTCGCAACTGAGAATACGTCATCAGTGTGAAATTTTGCATCATGAGTAACTATAGTATTCATTTCTTTACACCCATTAATCGCTGGTGCTCTTCTGTGTTCAAAAGCCCGCATTTTTTATATTTTTTCCCTGAACCGCATGGACACTCATCGTTCCTGCCAATCTCGCCTATTCCCTGCTTAATACCTGAAATAATTGACTCTGCTTGGGGCAAATTGACCACTATGTTGGCATTTTCTACTGGAGCTTGAACTATGCCAAGGTGGGGCAAAAGCTTCTTAATTTCCTCATTTATTGCCATTTCCATCTCTTTATACATTTTTAATCCTTCCTTTTTATATTCAACTAATGGGTCACGCTGGCCATATGCACGTAGATTCACTGAGCCACGTAAATAATCCATTGAATCTAAATGATCAACCCAAAATTGGTCTATCGTTTGCAAAATTAAATATCGTGCATTTATATAAAAATTATTGCCAATTTTAGAAATCAGATCTGCCTTTATGCTGTCCAATACTTCTGGTTCTTCGGAATAAATTTGCGATAAGTACTCATCTACTGCCACACCGCCACCTGTAAGCACCTTCCTCCTTCTTTCATAAATAGTTTTTCTTTGGTGATTCAAAACATCATCAAATTCCAAGACATGTTTTCTTGCGTCAAAATTAAAACCCTCAATTTTTTCTTGTGCTTTTTCGAGAGAGCGAGTAATTAATTTATTTTCTATTGCCTCATCCTCGGCAACTCCCAATTTACCCATCATATTTTTAACTGTATCGGAAGCAAATACGCGCATTAAATCATCCTCCATTGATACGAAAAACTGCGTAGCACCTGGATCACCTTGACGGCCTGCGCGTCCACGAAGCTGGTTGTCTATGCGTCTTGCCTCATGTCTTTCAGTACCGAGCACAAATAAACCACCCAGACTTTTAACTTCCTCGTATAGCTCATCGCTCCCAGGATTTCCCCCGAGTTTAATGTCAACTCCACGACCAGCCATATTTGTGGCAACTGTCACCGCACCCTTCCTTCCGGCCTGTGCCACAATTTCTCCTTCACTCTCATGATTCTTTGCATTTAGCATTGTATGGGGAACGCCTTCTTGTTTTAAGAACGCACCCAGTAATTCATTTTTCTCAATTGAAACAGTACCAATCAAAACTGGTTGTCCCTTTTGATGTAGCTCTTTTACAGTCCGTGCTACAGCTTTAAACTTTCCTACCTCAGATTGAAAAATCTGATCATTTAAATCTAAGCGCGCAATTTTTCTGTTTGGTGGAATAACTACAGTTTCCAGCCCATACACTTTTAAAAACTCTTCGCTAGATGTTTCGGCGGTCCCAGTCATACCAGATAATTTTTCATACATTCTGAAATAATTTTGGTACGTTATTGAAGCGAATGTTCTAAACTCCTCTTTTATTTGAACCCCTTCCTTCGCTTCAATTGCTTGATGTAAGCCCTCAGACCACCTGCGCCCTGGTTGCATTCGACCAGTAAATTCATCAACTATTATTATTTCACCATCTTTTACTACATATTGTTTGTCTCTCTTATATAAAGCTTGTGCTTTCACTGCTGTTTCTAGGTGGTGTACATACTTAATACCTTTATCTGTATAAATATTCTCAACACCAAGGGCCATCTCCGCCTTATTTATGCCAGAGTCAGTCATCTGTATGGCCTTTAATTTTTCATCTAAGGTAAAATCAGTGCCCTCTATCATTGTTTTTGCAATTTGAGCAAATTGTCCATAGAGCTTGCCAGTATCACCGGATGGTGAAGAAATAATTAATGGCGTACGCGCTTCGTCTATTAATATAGAGTCGATTTCATCCACGATCGCATAGTGGTGTCCCCTTTGTCTAAGCTTGTCGCCTTCATACTCAAGATTATCCCTAAGATAATCAAATCCAAATTCACTATTTGTTCCATATGTAATATCAGCTTGGTAAGCCTCTCTTCTAGAAACTGGTTTCAAAAATTCGTATTCAACATGAAATGCGCCCAACTCATCTCTTTTTTCATCTTCAGATTTATTTGTATGAGACGAATCGTATATATATGAAGAATCATGATTGATAACGCCAACTGACAGTCCCAAAGCATTGTAGATTTGCCCCATCCAAACAGCATCTCTGCGTGACAAATAATCATTCACTGTTACCACATGTACCCCCCTTCCACTCAGTGCATTTAAATATGCTGGCAATGTAGCAACCAAGGTTTTTCCTTCACCTGTTTTCATTTCGGAAATGTTTCCCAAATGTAAAACTGCTCCACCGGCCATCTGAACATCAAAATGTCTTTGCCCTAAAGTTCTGCGGGACGCTTCCCTAACAACAGCGAAACTTTCAACTAAAAGGTTATCTAACGTTTCGCCACTTTCAATACGTTTCTTAAACCCATCAGAAACAGCCCGCAACTCACTATCAGTGAGTACCCTATATTTTTCTTCCAGAGCATTAACACCGCCCACGAGGTTTACGGCTTTTTTATATACAGATTCCCCTTGATTTCTGGAGAATAAATTAAACATGTGGGGCTCAGTATACCTCACACTTACCCTTATGTCCCTTTTGTGTTATGGCTTAATAATGTAACGGCACTAACATTTAATTAAACAAAGCACCCCGCGACGGGTGTCGCGGGGTGCTAGAGAACGAGAGCTTATCTCTTCTTTCTCTTTGCAGCTTTTCTCTTCTTAGCTGGCTTTCTTGCCTTTGCTTTTGTTTTCTTAGCTGCTTTCTTTTTCTTTGCCATATTTTTATTTTTAGTCCACGATTTGTTAGAGAACACTCGAGCACAGACATAAGGAGTATTCCTAGTGTCAGATCTTTTTTCCTCTAACACTTTTTCACGAACGACATTTTGTACTAACTTTAATTCGTGCGCTTCACTTTCGTGAAGGTGGGATGCACGAACGCTTTCGACCTGTATTTAATTATGAGACATAAAACACAAGTATGCGGAGTCATAACACAAATGTGTGGATAACTTTTTTTATTTTTAGAACGAGAAATAATCTATTTTCAAACTCGCGAGAGTATTTTTAAATCACGGCGTGCGAAATATAAAAATATTAACTGTTTGAGCAAAGCGAGTTTTAATGTTTTTAGTTATGTAGCTCGGTGATTTTAAAAATTAACTTGAGTGGTAGTTGTTTGAAAATAGATTATTCCGAGTGGCTTTTACTGAACAGGATTTTGACCAGCTTTTATTTGCTCAATATATGCATCAGCTGTTTTCTTATAATCAGGTCTTAGTGATCCGACAACATTTAACGCACTTATAGCATTAGCTTTATCGCCTAATTTTAGATAAGCGGAGGCCAGCGAAATGTAATTATTTACATCGTTTGGATTTCTTTTTGCCCTCTCTTTTAGAATTTGCACGACCTCATTCCATCTATTTAGGTTTATGTATACGCCAAGCAAATTGTCGCTCATTATCAAGTCATACGTCTTCTCTATCTGCGCAAATATTGCGTACGCCTTCGCATCATCGCCCATATATAGATATGCCATGCCCAAATTTAATGCAGCTTCCTGACTATTTGGTTCGAGATCACGAGCAATTTTTAGATTTTCTAATGCCTTTGCATAGTCTCTCTTGAAAATGTACGAGCGGCTAATTTCAAAATACACTGCTTGTTTTCTTGATGAAGATTCTTTTGCGATTTCTAGCTGAGCCAATGCCTGATCAGGTAATCCCAATTGATTAAGTGCAGAGCCATAAAGAAGTCGGTATCTTGTATCGTTTGGACTTCTTTGTAATTGCTTATCCATTTCCGTTGTCAAAAGTGCGTAATATTCTTGTTTGATATTTTGATCTTGTGATTGTGAAATAGACTGCGAGTAGCTAATTATTTGCTCTCTTATTTCAGCATCACCGAGCGTGTGTAATGCAAGTGCATTTTTAAACGCATCCAATACTTCTCTTGGTTTTTGATTCTGTTCAGCTTTAAGCGCATCAATAACTAATACTCCCGCTTTTATAGGTTTCCAAATTCCGAAATATAAAGAGAAAACTAGGGCCACAGAAAAAGCGGCCGGCACTGCTTTCTTTATACCTTCACTAGGTCTCCAATTTTCAATTTTTGGCCATTCAGTATTTGAACGTGCATGAAGATAAGCAAGCACAGAAACGAAATATATATAAGAGACAATATTATCGAATAAGAATAGCCCTTGGAAAAAATACGCAAACAGTAGAGCAGTTAAAATCGAAGCACTCTCTCCAGTAAATTCTGGATCATCATCCCTTTCTTTTACAGCCTTCCAAAGTGCTAAGGCGCAAAGCGATATAAATAATCCTCCACCTACTATGCCCCCTGCGATAAGCCAGTCCAAAAACATATTGTGTGCACGATCAAACCATGGTTCTTGGTTATACATTCGTGGGTCATAGTATTTGTTGAAAACATAGTTAAAGCTCTCAATGCCCCAGCCAAATACTGGTTTATCACCAATCCCTTTCAATGCCATTGGCCATACGAAGTACCTACCCTGAGTTTTAAATTCAGAAAATGATAGGTTTGAGAATCTGCTCAACACCGGGCTATTGCTTACAAAAGATGTATTTCTAATTGAAAAGAAAATTCCAGTTATCAGAACTAAGAGAACAATGGTCGAAATACCAACTTTTTTAATCTTACCGCTTCCTTTAATTGCCAGAATGATAGCCATCAAAACAAGGCCCCCCAAAATACCCAAAATTGCACCTCTGGTAGCGGTGTAATAAATAACAACTAATTGAGATACACCAAGAACTCCATACAAAATTCTTTGGCCCATCTTTTTTTCGTGTGCGAATAAAAAGAGAGTTATAAAAAATGAAAATAATAAATATGTTGCTAAATATGCGGCATTGCCAAGTGTTCCATCAACCCTCACCCCACCTTGATTAATATTCAATTTCCCGGCAAGTTGAAAAAAAGCATAAACACACATAATCGCCGAAGTGAAAGCGGATGCCTTCCACCACCCACGCCAATTTTTTGCTTCCTTATATACAGAGCCCATGACTATAAACAAAACAAACAGATGCAAGAGAGTTATATAACCGTCCATTCTTTCAAAATCAGACCAAAAACTTTTATATGGATTTGGTGAAAAGATTGTTGATACGCCAAGCGCCAAAACAAAAACACTGAACAAAATCATTAACCACGACTTTTTGGGTCTATAGGTACTATCATTCACAGCCAAAAAAATCCAAGCGACAAAAATTATCTCTACTATGGTTCTAAAAAAGTATGCCTTTCCAACAATAAATG
>JBAQOA010000010.1:0-5506 GCA_049304335.1 Minisyncoccia bacterium
ACCCAATGCTAGATGTTGCTTATCAAGACTTGGAGCAATTGCGAGACCAGTTACAAGAAGCCCAAGAAAAATTATTTGATGTGGGATTATACATTTCTGTTTACGCAGAAAACGATGCAGAGCTAGATAAAATTGAATCCGAGATCAAATCGATTCTAGAGGCAAAACTAGTTTACATAAAACCAGCCCTTTTCCAGCAAAAAGAAGGCTTTGAGTCGTCACTGCCTGTTTGCAATGACGTGTTGGAGGTAACCCAAAAACTAAACTCCTCACCCCTATCATCACTTTTTCCATTTATATCTTTCGACTTAACATCCGATAATGGAATTCTTTACGGCATTAATCGCCACAATTCAAGTTTGGTGCTTTTTGACAGATTTTCTTTGGAAAACTACAACTCCATTACATTTGCAAAATCCGGTGCAGGAAAATCATATGCAACAAAACTAGAAATTTTACGTTCCCTAATGTTTGAAACAGAAGTAATCGTCCTTGATCCTGAAAGAGAATATCAATACTTGGCTGAAGCGGTGGGAGGAAGATACTTTAATATCTCATTAAACTCTGAGCACCATATCAACCCTTTTGATTTACCTCCACCTGGCAATGATGAGTCTGCAGCAAGCATATTGCGCTCAAATATCGTTAATCTTGTCGGTCTTTTCCGATTAATGCTTGGTGGTCTTACTCCAGAGGAGGATGCCCTAATCGATAGAGCAATCACAGAGACATACGCCTTGAAAGACATTACTCCAGATTCAGACTTTAGAAATATAGAACCGCCACTTTTGTCTGACTTTGAACTCGTCCTTTCTGGCCTTGAGGGCGGAGAGTCGCTAGCACAACGCCTATCTAAATATACAAAAGGCACATGGGCTGGTTTTATAAACAGACCATCGAATATAGACATAAATAAAAAGTTTGTTGTGTTCTCGCTTCGTGATATGGAAGATGAACTTAAGCCAATAGCGATGTATATCGTGATGCATTTTATTTGGAGTGCTGTAAGAAAAGAATTAAAAAAGCGACTGCTTGTTATCGACGAGGCTTGGTGGATGATGAAATCAGATGATACGGCATCATTTCTCCTTAACCTCGCAAAAAGAGGCAGAAAATACTATTTGGGACTTGCGACAATTACACAGGACGTGGATGACTTTTTGAAGTCTCCTTATGGAACACCTATTGTGACCAACTCTTCTATCCAAATACTGTTAAAACAGTCACCAACTGCAGTTGATCACTTACAACAAATATTTAATCTAACAGATGAGGAAAAATATTTACTACTCGAGTCAAACGTTGGAGAGGGAATATTCTTTGCGGGGTTAAAACATGTCGCCATAAAGATTATTGCTTCATACACTGAAGACCAAATAATTACATCTGACCCATCTCAACTCTTAGCAATTGAACGTTCTAAACAAGAAGCGAAACAAGAGAATCAGGGTTAAACTAATTAGATGGACGATAAGGATAAAAAGGAAGAGACACAACCCGCTGAACCAACATCAAATCCAATTAAGGTGGCCTCAGCGCTAGTTGATGCATCAAGTGAAATTTTGGGCGGGATATTGTCTTTTCAAAAGATAAGTAAAACTACCAGTGTTTTCTTGGTATCTACGGCATTATTTTTTGATTTTTTACAACTCATATTGCAACCCATCGCATTCCTCGGGCAGGCTTTGGCTATGGGCGTAGATATTTTTGCATTTTTAACTTTTGGTCTTTGGTTTTTGTTAATAGGGGTTTCTTTTGTAAGACCATCACGCCTTATTGGTATCGTGGGAACATTTTTAATTGAGCTTATTCCTATACTGGACGCCCTTCCTGCGTGGACTTTCTATATTTTTATAATGATAATCCTAGAAAATTCTGGGGTAGGAGCAAAAGCATCAACCAAGCTTATTCCGAAACTTTAAACGACATTTACCAGTGCTATAATTAAAAAGTAATGAGTCCAGTTAAATCGGTACTTTTCGTTTTTTCTCTTGCTGTTTTGCTCTTTGCTAGCAGTAGTGTGGGAGCACAACAATTTATTAATACAGGAGTACAGACTGGCGACATATCAATAACCATAAGGCCAGAATACCCAAGTCCCAATGAAGATGTCGAGGTGACTATTGAAAGTAGCAGTTTTCAGCTTAACTCCCTCCCTATCACTTGGCTTGAAAATGGCGTGGAACTAAAAAATTACAAAAACCAAGTAAAAATTTCTGTACCTGCGGGCAATCTCGGTAAAAGCAAAACGATAACCGCCAGAATCGACGTTGATGGAACGCTGTTTGATAAAGAAATTGTCATTCAACCATCAACAATTGACCTACTTTGGGAGGGAAGAACCCTAACGCCTTACTGGTATATGGGAAAGTCATTATTTACCCGCGGAAGTAAGCTGGTTATTAATGCAATACCATTCATTTATGATAATTCTGGTAAAAGAATAGGCCCAAGCCAGCTCTTATACACTTGGCTTGTAAATGATTCTTTGGTCGGAAGCTCTATGGCGAGAGGTCTTCAATCAATAATCATTACTGGCTCTGTTTTGGGTATAACCGAAAATGTAGAATTAAAAGTTTATTCTGCTAGTGGCACGCAATTAAGTGAGAAAAAAATTGATTTCAGCCCAAAATCACCATTTACAAGATGGTACGAACAAAATTCTTTGTATGGGGAACAACAAATAGCGCTGCCGAATTCAATATCAGTGACATCCGGTGAAGTCAGCTTGAGGCCTGAACCATTTTTTATATCGCCAAATGCAAATTACAGATGGTCGATTGGAAATAAAAATGCAGACATTGGTTCAGAAAAATACATAACGCTTAAATCAGAAACTCCTGCACAAAATGTTGTAAGCTTTGAAGCAGTAGATAATACTGGTAAAAGTGACGGCACATCAGGAGATATAAATGTTTCACTAAAACCATGACTTATATAAACAAAACTCTATCTGTTGTCGCATTAATTATTTTTTTATCGGGTATTATCTCTCCGCTTGCCACACATGCACAGACAAATTCTGAATGTATTGGTAAGTACTGCGCCTTAGAAAGTTTGCCGGGAGTAACCACACAAAATCAGCCAGTCGATTTGGCGAACTATTTAACAAACATAATCAAGTTAACGATTGGCCTAGCCGCAGCGCTTACAGTGATAATGATTATTGTTGGCGGTTTTCAATATATATCTACCGATGCCATGTCCGGCAAAAGCGAGGGTAAGCAGAGAATCATGAACGCCTTAGCGGGGCTAGCCTTGGCCCTATTTTCATATGCAATTCTTTATACACTTGGCGGAGATAAACTCACAAACTTCAATTTATCTGTTGAAGCAATCCCCGACAAAAGCGCGCAGGTCGCATTCACTGCAGTAAATAATGGCGGGAATAGCGTATGCATAGCAAATCAAGAAGATTTCCCGAACGAAACATTTGTTAATGGAAAAATGAAGTGCTCGTGTCCAGATTGTACAAATACACACGACATTGCTTTTAAGGTGGGCGTCGAGCAGTTTATGAACTCCGGGCTCTTAGATAAATTGCTCATACTACAAAGGAAGGCGATAAAAACTATTGGGGTGGGAGAAGTCCAGAGACAAGAATTTGTTGAGTGGGCAATAACGGAAGCTTGGAAGCCAACTGTTCCACATGTTGACTTGTGTCATTACAACGGCACGTGTGTGGATTTAAATTTAACTAAAAATAAATACACTGGAGGGACGCCGTCACGAGCAACCGTTGAAGATATAAATACTATGTATAAGGCTGCCCAAGAAGCAGGCCTCAAAATGATTTTCGAAGTGAATCAGGCTAACTTTGATGCTTTGAAAAAAGCAGGTGTCAATCCTGGAGTGCTACATTTGTTGTATAAAACAACGACCGCTCCATCGTTCCACGTAGAATAAATATGAAAAAAATACTTATTATATTCATTCTAATAATAATTCTCGGCGCCGGACTTTGGTATTTTTTATTTAGAGCGCCAACAAGCGCGCCAGTGCAAACACAGACCTCTTCCACTCCATTTGGTGTAGTCGATGCAAACCAAACGAGAGTTATAGCCGAGTCAAAAGAAACTGGACTGCAAACCAATTCAAATATTTCTCTTTCTGTTTCCAAAACTAATACCCCATGGAAACTTTTGGACGGCAGGATCGCTGGTTTTTCTTTTATAACAAATAGTACAAGTACTAAGGTGGTGGCAGTCGAGAAGGGGACCGGCCATGTCTACAAGTCTGACTTTTCTCAAAATTTAGAAAAAATTTCAAATAGAACAATAAATAGAACGGTTTCAGCAAAAATCACAACAACTGGCAAATACGCACTAATAACCAAAGAAAGTGACGCTGGTATTCCAGAGCTATATCTTTTAGACCTTTCCTCAGGGAATGACCCGGTGCTTGTGGCCCAAGGCAATGTATTCCAAACAGCCTTCTCGCCAAGCGGAAAAAGCTTTGCTTACATACAAAATTCTGAAAATTCAATTTCTTTGATAACGAAGGAAATCTCTTCACTAAAATCAAAGACTATATGGTCTTCACCAATTAAGGGCTTCATTTTTGACTGGCCAGTAGAAAATACCTTTTCTGTTTTCACAAAGCCATCAAATGGGGCGGGGGGCTACTCTTATACCATAAGCCCACTTGGCGCGGCGGACAAAATAGTAGGGGATCTTAACTCACTTTCAATAAAACTAGACCACACTGGTAAAAAATATATCGAAAGTTATTTTTCTAATAACAATTTGTCATTTGTTCTAAATAATGGCACCGAAGAAATAGCACTTTTACCTATGACATTGGCTGACAAATGTGCGTGGGCAAACAAAGATACTGATTTGGTTTTATGTTTTACTCAAGACAATTTGCCTTTAGAAAATATGCCAGACCTATGGTATCAGGGAGTAGTGAGGATTCATGATACAAACTTATGGAAGTTTGACTCTAAACAACAAATTAAAAAGTTGGTTTCAAGTTGGGATTTAAATAACTATGATTTTGATGCAGTTTCAATACAAATTTCTGCAGATGATAACTTTACCGGATGGATAGATAAAAATGATGACTCTCTGTGGGTGATGAAACTAGATTTAGGAAACTAAACAAACTTTTTCTTTAAATATAGCTCTTGAAGAATGGTGAATAGGTTTGTGGTTGTCCAATAAAGCCCAACGACGCCAGAAATTTGCCAAGAAATTATAAAGGCGATTGCAGGAAACATTACCTTCATTTGGATTTTCATAATTTTGGCCATTGTTTCGTTTCCTGATGTGGGCATATTTTGAGTCGCAGAAGAAAGGTGAATCTGAAAATAACTTGTTAAACCAGCACATAGTGAAAGAATAATATTCCTTTGTGTTAATAGTCCCGTCCCTAAAAAGGTCATCTCAATTACCCCCAAATTTGGAGTAAATCCATACAAAAGCTCTGGGTTAACATTTGGTAGTCCAGACCGAATTAGAATGTAGTAAAGCCCAAAAATAAATGGTATTTGAAGTAGCATAAC
>JBAQOA010000011.1:0-13536 GCA_049304335.1 Minisyncoccia bacterium
ACTCGCCCACGGCCCTTGTTGTGCCTTACTTCTTCAGCACAATGTCATGCTTACCGCGCTTTACGTCGAAGGCGTCGGGGTTTTTGTCGAGATCGACAGTGAGCCCATAGTGACCGAACTCTATCGCCAGTGCTTCGGCCATTTGGCGTGCGCGCCGACGGAGCGTTGGGTGCACGAAACGAGTGTTGCGAAGCTCAACCAGATACACCAGAGCGTGCAGGTCGCCGATGAGAGCGTTCGGAATTCTGTACCCCATCGGGTGGAAATACTGCGCATATTCTGGAGCAAGATTGAGCTCTTCCAGCTCTTCTCGTTGAGATTGAATGAGTTCGAGAACCTCATCCCGAATTTCCCTCGGCATCTCGTCTATGTACCACTGCTCAAAACCAAAATCGGAAGTGAGTAATGGCATCAGCTGAGTTACTGCGCGTTGCCGTTGGATGTCACGGAATGACCCGAAGTCGAGAAGGAACTGGAAGCGCACTGTTCCGCAGAATGCTACCTCCCTAGGTAGCTCCGTCTTCGGTGGGCGCCTGCTCATAGTTGGCAGCAAAGACTCGACCATCTCCCAATCAACGCATTCCGTGCTGTAGTCGAAGTCCGGATGAAAGTCCGCTGTACTGTAGCAGTGCTGACGCATCCATGAGGCATGGTAGCCCTCCGTTGCTTCGTACCGCTTACTCGAAAAAGAACTCGGGAAAGCTTCCTTGAGGGCCTGCTCCATCTTTTCTGCGATGTCGCGCACCTCGTCGAGCGGATGATGTCTCAGCCACTCGATATGGTCGGCGGCCTGTCGTAGGTTCGTATGCCATGCAAGGTTTGTTGATGCCCCAGCTGGCAGAAGTCCCCGTACCACATCGAACGCTCGCGCGTTGATGGCCTTCTTGTAATCGTTGCTATCCCAGCCATCTTGGAACGGAAAGCGCTTCTTGAAGTGTTCGACCATGATCGGCAGGTACTTGAGATAGGCAGCGCGCCATCTCTCGAGTATTCTCGTCGTCGATTGGTAACCGAACACATCAATAAACTTCTGCTTCGCGAAGTCGATGTAGCGTGTCGAGGCCTCTTGTCCGCTGTAGAGAGGCCAGTGCTGAATGGCCTTCGCGGCCAGCATAGACACACCCTCGATGAAGATTGTGGCGGTGCCGCAATCTCCAATAGACTTGTGCCCATAACCGATGTAGAAGCTAGCCATGAACTTCTTGGCACCGGTCTTTGCGAGCACCTTCAAGTGTCCAAGAAGGCCGCCAACAGACCGTGAGTGCAATGCCTGAAGCATCGCATCCTCTTCTGGTCCGATGATGGCACCAGTATTGAGGACGATGATTTGCCCTCCATAATTCGTCTCACGCACAACGTGCTTGAGACGCTTCAGCATGAACTTCCAGAGCCATTCCCTGATGAATTTGAGCATTTTGTGTCTCCGTGAGACATAAAAAGTGACGTGAAGGAGCTACTTGGTTCTAAGTAAACTTTAGTCTTGTACCAGTATTAGTCAATGTTGCCTTTATCAAATTACTAACGCCCAATTTCTCTGTCGTTATAAAGTTTTGGGAGCATAGATTTTGGATTCCAATTTTTCTTTAAGTCTTTTACATTTTGTGAGGACTGATATTTACCGAGCTTGGAATAATCTTGAGATAAGATTTCTCCCGTTTCAAAAAAAATAATTTGCGCAACCCTCCTTCCAACTACTAATGGAATCACATGGTGGGTGGAGTTGTTTGTAATTTCCATTGTCCAACGATTTATATATCCGACATCGCCCCATCCTGCGCACTTACAAACTTCAATAAAATTTCGGCCCAAGGATGAACGGGATTTCATCATTGTTGTTATGTGATTTCTTCCTCCAATGAATTCATTTGTATGAGCAAGAATTGTTTCTCCTGGTTTCAAAAGAATTATTCTGTCGTTTGGAGAAATACCGACAAAATCAAATTTCACATCTTTCAAAGCATCCTTTGCTTTTTGCGCTATGTGAGGGCTTGTTCCCCAAACGCGGTCTGTATGAGCCTTGTTATAAATATTATAAATAGGAGAAATGAAATCTGGTTTCTGTTCACGAAAATAATGCTCTCCTAGAGTTACATCGTAGCTTGATGTAGCCAAATTTCTTTTATCAAAAGGAGTAATTACTATGTCGCCCTTCTTCAATTCTGCCAAAATCTTCTTGTCAGATAAAGCCATATGTTTGTTAAAAGGAATTATATATTGTCTTTTGTGATATCCATATTGACTTGAGTTGAATTAAGTTTAGCTTTGGTAAAAGAAGTTCCACTCACAATCTTGTAGGAGTCGTTCACATGGAACGCAACAAACTCATAGTGCTTGAAGGCGGTGACGCAGCCGGAAAGGGCACTCAAACACCGCTTGTTGTAAGCTCCATCAAGGCGCTCGGCAAGTCTTGTGGCACCTTGAGCTTTCCGATGTACGACCGACCAATCGGAAGGCTCGTTAGGGAGTTTCTGATGGGAGAGCATGGCGACTTCAGAAACGCAGACCCAATTTTGTCCGCCATGCCGTTCATCCTTGACCGGATTGCTGCTAGGGAGCAGATCTGGAGCACCCTTGGGGCAAACGACTTTACGATTTCAAATCGGTACGTAGAGTCAAACCTCGGCTTCAACGCCGCAAAGGTTCCCACGGAGGAACAGGATATTTTGGTACGACGGCTGATTGAGCTTGAGTATCAGGAGATCAACCTGATTCCGCGTCCAGACAGAGTGATCTATCTGGCAGTTTCTCCGGAGACCTCGATGAAGCTTCTTGAGAAGCGCGGCGATAAGAAGGATCAGTATGAGCAGGACATCGAGTTTCAAGCTCGTGTCGAAACTGCCTACCGGCGCATAGCCGTTAGTGATCCGATGCGCTGGCGTGTTGTGAATTGTGACCCGAACGGTGTCATGCGCACGCCGCAGAGCATCCATGAAGAAGTGATGATGCATGTTCACGAGTTGCTTTCTAGATGAAAGCGAGCCCCACACCTGCGTGCAGGTGTGGGGCTGTTTGTTATTATGAGCAGGTGAAATCCCGTAGTAGAAAATGGCATCCGAGCAACTGCGGCTTAATGAAGTTAAAATGATAAGTAGAAATTTAGCGCAAATAATAATAAATATTGGTAATCTGCTCGAATGAAGCAATGCCATTTTTCACTATCGGGATGAAAGAAACGATTTTAAAACAAATAGAAAATTGGCTAAAGGAAACTCTGGGGGAATCCGGTGTTGTTTCTTTTAATGAAAATTTAAATAACGGGGATGTTTCCACAAATATCGCACTCTCGAAGGAAAATCCCAAAAAATCCGCAGAAGAATTTTTAGAAAAATTAATCTCCAACAAACCAGATTTTATTGGAGATATAACAATTGCGGGCCCAGGTTTCATCAATTTTTCTTTGAGCGAGAGTTTTTTATTAAATGCAAAATCATTTTTGTTCGATATATCGAACAAAAATGAAAAAGTAATTATTGAATACACCGACCCGAACCCGTTTAAGGAATTCCATATTGGGCATTTAATGTCTAACTCAATAGGCGAAGCCATAGCGGGACTCATTGAAGCGACTGGCGCAGATGTAAAAAGAGCTTGCTATCAGGGTGATGTTGGAATGCATGTGGCTAAAGCTTTATGGAAGGGCGATTATGCAGTCGGCTCAAAAGCTTACGAAGAAGATGAGTCTGCAAAGGCAGAAATACAGGAAATAAATAAAAAAATTTACAATGGTTCTGATTTAGAAATAAATTCTAAATATGAAGAGGGAAAGAAAAAATCACTGGAAGCATTTGAAAAAATGTACAAAAAACTCGGTACGAATTTTAGTTATTTCTTTTTTGAATCACAATCTGGTCCGAAGGGATTGCAGTTAGTAAAAGAAAACACACCAAAAGTTTTTGTAGAAAGCGATGGAGCAGTTGTATATAAAGGGGAAGAGAGAGACAAAAAACTCCATACACGAGTTTTCATAAACAAAGAAGGTTTACCTACGTACGAAGCCAAGGAGCTTGGTCTTTTGCAACTTAAAAAAGAGAAAGAACCTTCAATAGATAAATCTATTGTGATTACAGGGAATGAAATTAACGAATATTTTAAAGTCGTGATGTCTGCAGGTAAAGAAATAGATGTTATAAAAGATTTGGCAGAGAAAACTCATCACATTTCGCACGGAATGATGCGCCTACCTAGTGGAAAAATGTCTTCACGAACGGGCGACGTCATTACGGCAGAATCACTTATAAATACCGTGAGAGATGAGGCACAAAAAATTATAGATAAATCAGATAGAGGCACAGAAGAAGGATTGGCAGAGAAAATAGCAATCGGCGCATTAAAATTTTCTATACTTCGCCAACATCCGGGTAAAGATATTATCTTTGATATAAACAAATCCGTTTCATTTGAAGGCGACTCTGGCCCATACATTATGTATACACACGCTCGTGCAAATTCACTTCTAGAAAAAGGTAAAGATGCTGGTATTGAACCTGTAAAAACCAAAGAATTATTTGGTGCAAAAAGCTTGATGAGGCTACTTGTTCGATTTGACGATGTAGTAGAAAGAGGAGCAAAAGAATTTTCTCCAAATATTTTAGTTGAATATCTTTTGGAAATTACATCTGCGTTTAATTCATGGTATGCGCAGGAACAAATGATTACTGATGACAAAAATATTTCTTCACAAAAACTTTTCATAGTAAAAACGTTCAAGGATGCTCTTGCTAGGGGATTAGAGATACTTGCTATTTCTGCGCCTTCAAAAATGTAAAAGTCGCTCGGAGTCTTTTTCAAAAAGCACGAAAATTTTCTGCTGAAAATTTTCTCTGTTCGTCGCCGTCGCTCCTACCAAGCCTTTTTTAAAAAGACTCCTCGCTCTGATGTCCTGAATCATTTTTAATTCAGGCGTCTCCGCTTTGATGTCAAAAAAACGCACTAAATTGGCCATATATTTGAGCTATTGACAAAATATGGCAATGGTGCTAACATATTAAATGTCACGGCTGGAGCACAACGCTCTCGCCAAGGCAATGCACATTCCACAAGCGAGGCAGCATGCGGAACACCGGAGTCCTGCTGATGAGCAAGGCCACGAAGTCCATGTTGACCATGACGACGCGCAACGACACCGGCACCTGCGGCAGCGGCTGCGACTGCTGACAACGCAGCCGGCGCCGAAGGCCGGGAGGGGGTAACTGGTTGAAAGACTGGTGACCCCCGCTCAAGCAAGCACTACAACTGACGTCGGCATGTCGGTCCCGGATTCACCGTGCTGACGTCGCTCAGCGGCGTACTGGGGGCGGTGGGGCCCCAGTACGTCGTGTGAGTGCTCTCGCAGTTTGATAATGAGGCTAGTCCAAGATGGGCTGGCCTTTTCTTTTTGGTAAAAAAATATAAGATGTTATTAATGAACGAAAAGGCGAGAGAAGATAAATCTCTCCTTAAAGAGCCTCTTCCATTAGCGGAAGAAAAAGTACTCTCTTTTTGGAAAGAACAATCTCTTTTAGAAAAAATAGAAAATAAAAAATCGCACAAAGGCGAATTTGTTTTTTACGAGGGGCCCCCTACAGCAAATGGGCGCCCTGGTATTCACCACCTTTTATCCCGAGCATTCAAAGACGTTGTTTTGAGGTACAAAACAATGCAGGGTTTTCATGTGCGACGTCGTGGAGGGTGGGACACGCATGGACTTCCAGTTGAATTGCAGGTAGAAAAAGAAATAGGAACGAAATCAAAAAAAGATATTGAAACATTTGGCATCGCAAACTTTAATGAAAAGTGCAAAGAAAGCGTTTGGACATATGTAGAGGAGTGGGAACGCTTTACAGATCGTATCGGCTATATGCTTGACCAGAAGAATGCGTATGTTACTTACAAACCTGAATACATAGAATCAATTTGGAATATAGTTTCAAAAATTGCAGACCAAAACCTTTTATACAAAGACTACAAAGTAGTGCCATGGTGCCCACGTTGTGGCACGGCTTTATCTAGCCATGAATTGGCGCAAGGGTACCAAGACGACAAGGATTTGTCTGTATATATAAAGTTTCCAATTGTTGGAGAAGAAAATACATTCTTTTTGGCATGGACCACAACCCCTTGGACACTGCCTGGGCATGTGGCGCTCGCAGTAGGGAAAGATATTGAATATGTTGAAGTTATTGAAATTGCTTCAGATAAGATTCCAGAAAACCTTGGCACATACCAGTTATCTAATGAAGAGAAATTTATTTTATCTAAAGATATTTTTGAAAAGGATAAACTATTTAATACTAAGACATTTAGGATTGTAAGAACAATAAAAGGTAAAAATTTAGTTGGTAAAAAATATTTACCGCCATATGATTTTCTAGAAAAAAATATTCCAGAATCAGAAAAGGTAAAACTTCCAAAAGCCTTTCAGGTTTATGAAGCAGATTTTGTAAATACAGAAGACGGAACGGGCATTGTGCATAC
This sequence comes from Minisyncoccia bacterium, assembly GCA_049304335.1. Taxonomy (GTDB): domain Bacteria; phylum Patescibacteriota; class Minisyncoccia; order Phycocordibacterales; family Zambryskibacteraceae; genus 12-FULL-44-12b. Next base: position 6,454 of record JBAQOA010000011.1, read on the forward strand.
CGCCGTAATGTATGGACAAGACGATTTTGTGCTCGGCACGAAACTCGGATTACCTAAATATCATTTGGTAGATGAAACTGGGCACTTTGTAAAAGGTACAGGCTTTTTGGAAGGTAGATTTGTAAAAGAAGTTGATGAAAACGGCAAACCAACATTGGCAGTTGATATCATCAACGATTTAAAAAAAAGAAATTTTTTCTTCGCTCAAGAAAATGTAAAACACTCATATCCACATTGCTGGAGATGCAAAACGCCACTCATTTATTACGCAAGAGATTCTTGGTACATAGCGATGTCCCAATTACGAGATAAATTAATTTCAGAAAATAAAAAAATAAACTGGGAGCCAGAGTATATAAAAGAGGGAAGGTTTGGCGAATGGCTTTCAGACGTAAAAGATTGGGCGATTTCTCGTGAAAGATATTGGGGAACACCATTGCCTATTTGGGAACCCGCTTCGTCGAGTCAGAGCGGGACAAAAGATGATGAAAGAATCTTTGTTGATTCTGTTGAGACGCTGAAAAAATACACAAAGAAATCCGGAAACAAATACTTCGTGATGCGCCACGGTGGCACAGAGGGTAACAAAAAAGAAATTGTTAGTTTCAAAAATGAAGCCAATGACCATTTAACAGAGGACGGCAAAAAGCAGACCGCAAAAACTGCGAAGAAGTTGTCTAAAGAAAAAATTGATTATATCTTTGTTTCCCCATTTGCTCGTACCAAGGAGACTGCAGAGATAGTGAGGGCTAACCTAGGCCTCGCTCCAGAAAACGTAATTATGGATGAGCGCTTGCGCGAGATAAATCCAGGGGATTTTGATGGAAAAAACTGGGATGAATATCACACTTTTGTCTACAGAATCGGTTCGGATTGGTTTGAAAGAAAAATTCCAAATGGAGAATCACTTGGCGATGTGAAAAGGAGAGTGGCTGATTTTCTATATGAAGTTGAAGGAAAATATAAAGACAAAAAAATTCTCTTTATAACTCACGGTGGTCCAGCATGGGTGTTTTATGTAAATGCTGGGCTTTATTTACCAAATCCGGATGAATACCAGAAGGCAAATAAGCATATTTTTGCAAAAGGCTTTGAACGTTTTAGTAACGCAGAAGTTCGAGAGCTTCCGTTTGTGCCACTTCCTCACGACAAAAACTTTGAACTCGATTTGCATAAACCATTTATAGACGAAGTTGTTTTAGTCAAAGATGGTAAAGAGTTTAAGAGAGTAAAAGAAGTGATGGATGTTTGGTTTGATTCTGGCGCTATGCCATTTGCTCAAGACCATTATCCTTTTGAAAACAAAAGTTGGCTGGATGGAAAGGGTTATCCTGCGGATTATATTTGTGAAGCGGTAGACCAGACACGTGGTTGGTTTTATACACTGCACGCAATTGGTAATTTAATGAAAAAGGGGCATGCATTTAAAAATGTAATTTGTTTAGGATTAATTTTGGACAAGGAAGGAAAGAAGATGAGCAAATCAGTTGGTAATGTTGTGGACCCGTGGGTAGCAATGAGCGAATTTGGTGCAGACCCAATTCGTATGTGGATGTTTGCAGCGAAGGAGCCGGGTGAGCCAAAAAACTTTGACCCAGAATCTGTGCGCGATTTGTCTAGAAAGGTTTTTGCGCTTCTTACAAATGTTTATTCGTTTTATGAAATGTATGGAAAGAATGCCGTGCCTAGTGATTCATCAAGAAATGTTTTAGATAGGTGGATACTTTCTAGATTGAATGAGACAGCAGAGAAAATTACCAAAGGAATGGATGCCTATAAAGTAGTTGAGCCGGCACGCGCAATAAGAGACTTTATTGGTGATTTTTCTCAGTGGTATTTAAGGCGTTCAAGAGATAGATTTAAATCTGAGAACCTAAAAGATGCACAAAGCGCTTCGGAAACAACCAAGTTTGTATTTCACACATTAGCGAGATTAATGGCCCCATTTACGCCTTTTTACGCTGAAATGATTTGGCAAAATGTTCGTACAGAAAAAGATGCGCTAAGTGTGCATTTAGCTGAATGGCCAAGAGTTCGCTCTGCCGATAAAAAACTGAACTCTCAGATGGATGCAGTACGTGATTTGGTTTCTAAGGCGTTGGAAGTGCGCTCTCGTGGAAATATAAAAATAAGACAACCACTCGGAATACTTACCGTGAAAAATAAAGATTTTAAGAGAGAGGAAGAATTAGTCGATTTAATAAAAGATGAGTTAAATGTAAAAGAGATAATTTTTGATGATTCAGTTAACGAAGAAATAGTTTTAGACTTGAACATAACGCCAGAATTAAAAGCAGAAGGGGATGCCAGAGAGCTTTTGCGCGCAATCCAAGAAAAAAGGAAAGGGTCCAATTTCACGCCGAAAGATGTCGTTAATGCCAAGATACAACTTTCTATAGACATACAAAAAAATCTAGAGCAGTTTTTACCTATGGTAAAGAAGCAGGGAAATATAAAAGATATTAATTTTACCGAAGGTACGAGTGAGCCAGTTGTTGAAGAGTTAACCATTGCTTAAATGCATAAACTTTATTCTCATAAGGGAATTGTTTTAGCCACCAAAGGGATAGGGGAGAAAAACACGTTGGTGACTGTTTTTTCGCGCGGTTTAGGGCGCATCACTGCAAAAGCTATTTCGTCTCGTGATGCTAAAGGTAAACTCAAGGGGCATATAGTGCCATACACTATCGGCACATATACTTTTGTACGTGGGAAGGAGGGATGGAGATTAATACAGGCAAATGCTGAAAAAAATATACTTATGAATATTAGTGATTTGGCAAAAAAAAGAATAGCAGTTAGAACTTTAAAACTCGTAAATAGCATGGCAGGCGAAGAGCAAGACAAAAAACTTTTCGACTGTTTAGATAAAGCATTTCAGGAGTTGTTTAAAATTGACACATACTACCTGAAGATATTTGAAGCAGTACTAGTGGCACGCATTTTGTACGCACTCGGGTATCTGTCTCTTGATGATTTACCGCCAAACTTAAAAGATTTGGAAAACTTCAGTGAACCGCTTTTAATCGAAGTAAAACACAACTTGAAGTCTTTAATTGAAAGAATAAATATAGGACTTTCGGGTAGTCAGCTTTCGAAAGCTGTATAACCCCGTAGTGAATTTTGGTCTGGCAAAGTATGACTTTGCATTGTGCTAAAAAGCACAAGACCAAACCATACTACAGGGTATAATAAATATATGCCCCCACGTAAAAAGAAGGCGAATCGCTTAGAGCGACTAGAAGAGGCCTTGTACTCTAGAAATGAAAATCGTTTGCCACAGCGCGAGAGAGCTACTCTCACGCCATCAGATTATGAATCAACAGCAAACACTGGTTTTTTAAATGACATACCATTAGAAGACATTGTTTCTCAAGAGAGAGAACATCCACACAGAAAACTGTTTGAAAAAATATTTCTAATATCCCTAGGGTTTGTTTTAATTGCTGCTGGATTTGCTGGGTATAAATTTTTCTTGGGCGGACCATCAGTATCAGATAAAAACTTAAACATAATTATCGGTGGTCCATCAATTGTTTCAGCAGGAAGTCCAGTTTCGCTAGATATTAGGGTAGAGAATACGAATGCTCGTTCTATAGAAAAAGCTACACTAAAAATTACATATCCTAAAGATTCACGTTCCGTAGATGACAGGTCAAAGGTTTTGAGTACAGATACTATTGATATTGGTACGCTCGGGTCTGGCAAAACATCTGGTAAGCAAGTTTCTTTTATTGTTTATGGGCAGAAAGACGAAAGTGAAGTTTTGAATACACGTTTGGAATATCAAATCACTGGCTCTAACGCAATTTTCGTAAAAGAAGTTCCATTCAGCATTGTTATAGGGACAGCGCCAGTAATTTTGAATGTGACAGTACCAAAAACAGTTGTTTCTAGACAGCCATTTGATGCAACGGTTGTTGTAAAATCAAATTCACCAGATGCAATAAACAATGTAGAGCTTACGGCAGATTTCCCTTTTGGTTATGTGCTTACATCCTCTGAACCAAAAGTTTACCAAGATAACAATATTTGGAAACTCGGAGACATGCCATCGGGTGACACAAAAACAATTCATATTCACGGCTCCTTAGAGGCTGAAAATAATGAAGAAAGAACATTTAAGTTTACGGTTTCGGTGGGCGGTGGAACTTTTGGTGGAAATGTAAATAGTCAGATTGCATCAGAGCTAGAAACAGTGGCGGTGTCTAAACCATTCCTTTCCATCACTGCTGGAGTTGTGGGTGGGGCACAGGGGAGCACTCAAGCAGGAGACAGAATACCGATAGAAATTACTTGGACTAACAATCTCTCTGTTCCAGTGACGAACGCAATAGTAAAAGCAACAATATCAGGAGTGTTTGATCAAAACGGAATACTCCCTCAATATGGCGGTTTCTATAATTCCAAAGATCAATCAATTACTTGGCAACAATCCAGCAACGATGATTTGAAGTCAATCGCGCCCGGCGGAACTGGTTCTGTACGTTTTGCTTTGCCAATACCAAAAATTTTGCCAACGGATGCAAAAAATCAGGGCGTCGCAGTTCATGCTGTCATAACTGCAGACCAAACTGGTGCTGATACTACTCAACAAGTATCAAGCGATACAGATCTTTCATTTAAATTTAGAGCCAATCCAACATCAAGTGCATACGCATCGAGAGTAGCAAGTCCATTTGCTCAGACCGGCCCCATTCCTCCGCGTGTGAACAATGCAACAACTTATTCTGTGGTGCTTAATGCAGGCACATCATTTGCGGACGTTGATAATGCGACCCTAACAGCTAATCTTCCGCCAAATGTTTCGTGGAATAATATTGTTTCTCCAGGAAGTGAGAGAATTACTTTTGACAATAATTCGCGTGTTTTAGTTTGGTCAGTTGGCAACATTTCTGCAGGTGAAAGTAAAAAAGCAATTATTCAGCTCACGATAACGCCAAGCTTGCTTCAAGCGGGAATAGTGCCATCACTCCTAACACGTATTAGTTTTGTGGGTACAGATTCATTCACCAGTGAACCAATCTCATTAGATATTGACGACGTAACAACAGAACTTTTGCATGATACCGGTGTTATAGATAATGCTGGTGTTGTGGCTAAATAGCACGGAAATTTGCCTAGCTGGGCGCACAACTGCTCTAGGTTCAAAATGGTGTCCATAATGTTATTATTACTGGATGGATCCTGTAGTAGAAAATGGCATCCGAGCGACTATAGGATAATAAACAAAGATGACGGGTCGAAAAAATATAAATAACTTAAATAACTATTGGTAATCTGCTCGCATAGAGCAATGCCATTTTTCACTATCGGAATGGAAAACAAGATGGATTTACTGGTTTCTTTGACCAAAAGGCGCGGTTTTATATTTCCGGGTTCTGAAATATACGGCGGTCTTTCGGGCTCTTTTGACTATGGTCCACTTGGTTTAGCGTTAAAAAACAACATCAAAAATCTCTGGTGGAAAATGTTTGTCAGCGAACAAGATGCTATTTATGGTGTGGATGCTGCAATAATTATGAACCCTAAGGTTTGGGAAGCTAGTGGGCATGTTGCAGGTTTTTCAGACCCGCTTTCAATTTGTGAGAAGTGCGGACATAGATTTCGTACTGACCAAATAACGGACCCAAATGTTTGCCCTGATTGTGGAGGCAAACTTAGTTCACCAAAAAAATTCAACATGATGTTCAAGACGAGCGTCGGCGCAACTGACGATGAAAGTTCAGTGTCATATCTTCGACCTGAAACAGCACAGGGTATTTTTGTAAACTTTAAAAATATTATCGATTGTTTCCATCCAAAACTTCCATTTGGAATTGCACAAATTGGTAAGGCATTTAGAAATGAAATTGCGCCACGTGATTTTCTTTTCCGTCAAAGAGAGTTTGAGCAAATGGAACTTGAATATTTTATAAAGGAAAGTGAGTGGGAAACACATTTTGAAAAATGGAGGAGCGCCATGAAAGATTTTGCCGATGCCGTTGGTATAGAAGGTGTTTCAGAAAATGACAAAGAAGATCTTGCTCACTACAGCAAAAAAACAATTGATTTTGAGTTCGATTATCCTTTTGGAAGAGGTGAGTTGTGGGGTTTGGCTTACAGAACTGATTTTGACTTACGGGCACATTCAACATCATCGGGCACTGACTTAACTTATTTAGATGAAGAAACAAGCGAGAGATTTACTCCACATGTTATAGAACCATCGCTCGGAGTAGACAGAACAGTTTTGGCTGTACTTTTGTCTGCATACACTGAAGATGAATTGGGAGGAGAGAAGAGAATTTACCTAAAACTATCTCAAAACATAGCGCCAGTTCGTGCCGCCGTGTTTCCACTTTTGAAAAATAAACCAGAATTGGTGAAAAAAGCGCGAGAGGTTTACGAAAATCTTAAAGCGGTGTATCCAAATGTTGCATGGGACGACAATGGAAATATTGGTAAAAGGTACAGAAGGCAAGATGAAATCGGCACACCAAGCTGTATCACAATTGACTTTGATACCTTAGAAAATGACACAGTTACAGTTCGCGACCGAGATACGGGCGAGCAAAGGAGAGTTGCAATTGCAGACTTAGTATCTAGTGTGTAAGATACGGCTCAATGAAGCGCTTACATAACCCTCGAAAAACGGTTTTCAAAAACGGATTAACACTAATTACCGTACACATTCCAAGCTCTCCAACAGTAATAGTTGAGGTCAAAGTAAAAACTGGCTCAAAAAATGAATCAAAAAAACAGGCGGGCCTTTCGCATTTTTTAGAGCACATGTGTTTTAAGGCAACTAAAAAAAGGCCAACATCCAAAATTCTTTTGGGCGAACTAGACAGTATTGGTGCTGATTACAATGCATTTACCGGGACTCACGCTACTGGCTATTATGCAAAAGCACAGTCAGGGAAAGTGGAAAAACTCATTGATATTGTGGCTGATATTTATACGGACCCTATTTTCAGAAAAGAAGATATGGAAAAGGAAAAAGGTGTAATCATCCAAGAAATAAATATGTATGAAGATGATCCGCAATCGGTAGCAAGTACCCTTTTTGCAAAAACTGCACACGGCGACCAGCCAGCGGGA
>JBAQOA010000012.1:0-25509 GCA_049304335.1 Minisyncoccia bacterium
GTATATAGCTTGAGCCCCGATAAATCTGCGGCGCATAGTCTCTTACTGAGTGAGCTGTTACGCTTTCTTTCAAGGATGGCTGCTTCTAAGCCAACCTCCTCAGTGTCTGAGAGACTTCACTACCTCGTTTTGCACTTAGCTATAATTTAGGGACCTTAAATAGAGATCCGGGCTGTTTCCCTTTTGACCAACGGAGCTTAGCCCCCGTAGTCTAACTGCCATATTCTTGACTCATAGTATTCGGAGTTTGATAGGTCTCGCGAGCTTTCGCCCTGTCGAGACCTTCCAGTGCTCTACCCCTATGAGGAACATATGACGCGAACCCAAAAGCTCTTTCGGAGAAAACCAGCTATTACCAGGTTCGATTAGCTTTTCACTCCAACCCACAAGTCATCCGAGAGTATTGCACGGCTCACCGGTTCGGGCCTCCTGCCTCCTTTCGGAGACATTCACCCTGCTCATGGGTAGCTCACCTGGCTTCGGGTCTGATGCATACTACAAACGCGCTATTCACACTTGGTTTCCCTATGGCTCCAGGCTCTCGCCCTTAGCCGCGCAGTATTCATCAACTCGTTGGCTCATTCTTCAATAGGCACGCCGTGGCGGAATAAATTCCGCGCCGACTCCTTGTAAACATATGGTTTCAGGTCTATTTCACTGTCCTCGCCGGACTGCTTTTCACCTTTCCCTCACGGTACTAGTTCACTATCGATCTCAGAAAATATTTAGCCTTACCGGTTAGTTCCGGCAAATTCCCACGAGCCATTCGTGTCTCGAGGTACTCAAGAGCAATTTTAAAAGTTGTTTCATTTTCGCGTACGGGACTATTACCCTCTTGGGTGTCACTTTCCAGCGACTTCCGCTAACGAAACAGTTTGTAACTTTTTGTGCGCCGAACGCACTGAAAATTGTCTTATAACCCCGGACATCAACTCGCTACTCTCGATCTTTCAATCGAGGGACAGCGAGTTGCTGTCCGGTTTGGGCTTGTTCCTTTTCGCTCGCCGCTACTAAGGAGATGGTGTGACTTGCGTCACGTTGTTTTCTTTTCCTCCAGGTAATGAAATGTTTTACTTCCCTGGGTGCGCGTACAGGCGTCTAGTCCTGCACTACAACTCGAAGTTGTAAGGTTTCCCCATTCGGAAATTTCCGGATCAAAGGTTGCTAGGCACCTCCCCGAAACTTATCGCAGCCATGCTACGTCCTTCATCGCTTTTCTGAGTCTAGGCATCCACCATATGCTCTTAAATTTCCTGTTTAGGAAATTTAAAAACCACATTACGTGTTCTGTGTTCTGAATGCGACAAGCGAGGAATGTCGCGCAAATAAATTTGCATGACATCCGAGCCGTCACAACATTGCGTTAGCAATGCTATGGTTTTAACCAATTTTCAAATCACAAATTCTTTTTTGTTTCTGCTTCTCGCTTTCGCGAGATCTCGCATACACCTGTTTAAATGTATGCGATTGGTTTTCGTTCTGAACACAATAAAGTGCACAGAACATTTTTCTGCTTTGTTTAACGATTCGACCTTGTCAAAGAACTCTCTACACTCTTTACCCCATTCTCCCTAAAAAACAAAATCGTCCCGCTTTGGCGGGACGATTTCGGTTGTAGTCGGCAAAAGCCGGGCTACGCCCGAAATCGTTTTTTAAGGACTAATGAAATAAACATAGAGTCCCAGATATTCTACTTATATATGTACGTGAGTCAATAGATGCAAATATGGGCATAAAGTGTGTATAGGAACTCTCAATAAAGCCATTCTTGACAAGGTGTAAATAATGATATACATTCCGTTTAGAACTTTCTATTCCCCCGACCTTTGGGTTTTCTCTAGATCCAAATACGAGGCCAGAATGCAGGAACTTTTTGATCTTTTCGACAGGGTGATGAATTACCTTGGGCCAGAAGCCAACAGAGATGAGGTGGCATGGGCACTCGGCATCCCCAGGGAAAAACTGCACGAAAAGGACCAGGATGACTTGAAGAGAATTGCTGATTCGAGTAGCTACACGGAGTGTATCGACATTTACATATTCAGTACTAACAGCGTTGTGGGACACCGTGCCCGCACGAAAGCACTGAAGCTTGCCGAGACACCGTACCAGGCCAAGGACGTCTGGGCGAACTCGAGTGACTCGTATCAAGTCAGGGTCGCGGCTATCACCAAGGTCGCACAGCTCATTCGGAAAGCAGATTCCGTTTGGGAATCTGCTTAACTGTAAAACCGCCACGCGCAAAGTTTGCGCGTGGCGGTTTCATTTATATAAAATCTTGTAACAGAAAACCCACCAAGCAAGCAGGTATTAGTTCCCTGTTGCTCGGTGGGTTTTTACAGCCCCGAAAGAATCGCCTTGATGTTGTCTCTGTCCTGACGGCGATAGTCCAATTGCCTGTTCTTTCCGGCAATCGTATTCCATCTATCGACGCGCAGTACTGGGTCGCCTTCATCAGGCAGCGTCACGAGCTCTTCAACCTGCTTCTCCATCACGAGAATGTCGGCATTGATTTCAGCCAGTTGGTTCTGGAACGCCCGCTTTGCTGCTTCCATCTCGGGGTCACGCACAGCTGATTTTTTCCTAGCAGGACTTTGCACGGAGCTTTCTCCGGCCCGTGCTTTTCGCCCCTTCCTAACTAGGTCCAAAATCTTCAGGAGCATCAGAACGGCGAAGGCCGCAAGCACATCTTTCATGCTTACCATAATGCCACTCCCCTTTTAGTTCTATGGCCAAACTAGCAGATTAAATATTTTTATCAAATAAAATCAAAACGGCAGGCGATAAATAATCGCCTGCCGTTCATCTAGGTTACGCGCTACCAATCATCATGTTCCAGAAACTGTCCGGGATCTCGCGCGACTTCTCAATGGCCGTGCGGATCCTTATGGCCCCTGCCTGCCAACGACAGAAGATCTTTATGAAATCCCGATACGAGGCATCAGGCTTGATCTCGCGAATTTCGCGAAAAACCCTCTTCCTCAACTCTCTGGTCGATCGGTCCATGTTATTTTCTCCAGTAAAGAGCGCGACACTACTAATTAGACATTACAGCAAACTTAATTATTAATCAAAAATTTTTCCACTTCGCTCATTACATCTTTTGCGGTTTGATGCGTTAGTACTTCCTTTGCTTCATCAAAACTCACCCATTTCACTTCTGCTATTTCATCCGAGTATTCTCCAATAAGCATTTCGTTTACGAACCCTAAATAATATAAATTCGTCTTGTTGTACATAGTGCCTTCGCGCTCAAAAGGATATTTTTCTAAAAAAGTTTTATCTTCTCTAATATCTACATTCACGATTCCTGTTTCTTCCATTAGTTCCCTTTTTGCTGTTTCTATTGCAGTTTCACTCCCTTCTGGAGTTCCCTTTGGCGAGCCCCAATGGTCGCCATTTTTATTTTTTACTATTATTGTTTTGAATTCACCACCATTTTTAAAAATCGGAATTATTCCAAATGATTTTGCTTCTCTTGTTTCCATATTTAAAAAAGTATATCACCCACAAATTTATTTATTGCATTCAAAAAATATACAAGTAATATCAACCACCAGAAACATTAAGTTCCCCCTCTCCCAACTGCATGGAGTTCATATGATAACGCTCGAACGCACTGTCGGATGGTCTGGTGACATGAACTCTGAAAACCTTGGCCGGGTGACCAGAGAGATCGTCCGCCTCCACTTGGCTAACGCCATCGCACCGATTACGCTGTGTATTTACAGTGGCGGTGGAGACATTGGCGCGGCCTTTGCCTTCTACGACTTCATCCGCAACGTGAGTGGTATCAGTATCAACACAATCGGTCTCGGACAAGTGAGCTCTGCCGCCGTCGTGGCATTCATGGCTGGAACGCTGCGCCTGATTACCCCACACACCACGATGCTAATACACGAAGGCGAACGTGGGTTTGGCCAGAGCACCAAGCGTGCCGTGGAGATGAGGAGCTCAATCAAGTCCCTAAACATCTGGGACGAGCACTATCACGACGTCCTCACTTCTGGCACCCAATGCAGCATAAACCTCGACGGATTCAGGAAGCTTGCAGCTGATAACACAGTGCTCACAGCGGAAGAAATACTTGAGTTCGGAATTGCAACTGGGATCATGAGGTAAGCACTTGCTACGTTCACGCCGCGCACAGAACATGTGCGCGGCGTTTCATTTGTGTAAATTATTTTTTTAAGTAATATCAGGCACGGAAAATGTAGTACGTCCAAAACCCACAGGCCCTCGGAGGGTCAATGAACAACAAGCCGCGCATCATTATCGCCGCAGACAACATGGAGCCGCTCGCACTCATCCAGCTTATGCGTCGAGTCGGCCGCAACATTCATGCTGTCAAAATCAACGATGCATTCGATCACTATGGTCCGATTATTGTGAGACAGCTCAAGGACGTCACCGAACGTGTCTGGGTAGACGTGAAGCTTCACGACATACCAAACACCGTCAAGAACCGTGCGGCAACTCTGGACGGCATCGGTGCGGACATCATCACCGTTCATGCACTCGGCGGAATGGAAATGATGGTCGCCGCCGTTGAAGGGGCTCGGGGCGGCGCGAAGATTTACGCCGTCACAGTGCTGACTTCGCACGATCAGCGATATGTCAGCAACATGTTCGAATGTACTATTGATCATCTAGTCCTCAAGCTAGCGGCAATGGCAAGCGACTCCGGCGTACAAGGAATAGTGTGTTCGCCTAAGGAGCTGCTACTGATTAAGGAGTACCGTCGGTTTGAGCACCTTGATCTCGTCACTCCGGGTGTCCGCTCCGTTGGTGCCGATGTTGGCGACCAGAAGCGCGTGGACACGCCTAGGGCTGCAATCTCGGCCGGCGCGAACTACATCGTGGTTGGACGCCAGATTACGGAAGCGCCCGATCCTGTCGCTGCACTCGAAGCTATCGAAGCCGAGATTGCCGACGTTTCCTGATGGTTCCGGCAACTCACGCCGCGCACAGAACATGTGCGCGGCGTTTCATTTGTGTAAATTATTTTTTAATAAAATTTGCTACAAAATTCACAATTTTCGCCAAGATCCAGCCACCCATAAATGCAATTAGCCAGTACACTACACCCTGAATTATTGTCTGACTATTATTGTCAAATATGGGGAAAAGAAATACTAAAATAGCTGGGATTAGGTAGTTCCATTTACTTATTCCTTTTTGAAACCACAAATTTGAAAGTAGCACTATGAAAAATAAGTAACCATATATCCACCCCAAAATTAACGCGACTAATCCTCCAAGTGGAAAACTGATGTTATTAGGAAAATTTGTATTTAAAAATAAAAGTATCCACTGACCAAACAAATAGCCTAAAAATAAAGGGACCAATTGACTAATTAAAATTTTATATCCTGTTTTCATATTATTTTCCTACTAATAATTCTATCAAACTTTTAAACTTCCTTGCTACAAAATCACCAAATCTACTCCCCCAGCTTGATGATTGGGCAGAAGCAACTTGATTATTTATAGGATATTTAAGAACATCCACCTTGGATAAAAGCCAGTTTGACATTGGCACGACACGTTCGTTGAGGTTATGTGAAGCTGGAGCTATCTGAGTGGTTGTGGCATTTTCAGGAATTTTGACAGATGACTGTATGTTTGAGATTGTAATTACTGCATTCGAGCTATTGGTAGTTACTGGAATATTTGGATTAACAATTTGAATGGCATTGTTAGATATAAGGAAGTTCGTAGCATCTACCTGTCCAATATCTGTTGTTCCAGAAGTCGAAGCTTCAACATCGCTATTGTCACTAATTAAATGTACACCAACTGAGTATTCCCCCTGCCCAGTACCAACACTTGATATTTGATATTGACCCTGCTCTGGATTATCAATTACTAGAAATTCTTCATCTCCATTATTTGTGTAAAAGGCATTATCTGAGTCATTGCTAGTCCCATTAATACCAAAAGTTTGTCCGCCTGGACTAGTGACAGTTATGTCTATGGGAGAATTAACAAAAAATATTAAGACATTAGTTGTTTGATGTTTATCTATTAAATTTAAATCACTATTTAAAGTAAGCTCATTAAGTACTTGAGATTCAACCCCTGTCACTAAGCTGCTATGCTCAAAATCATGGATACTTATTTTTTGAATAACTCTTGCCGCACTTGTTGTGGATACTGTTCCATCACCATTGCCAAACTCTATACTTACTGGCTCACCATCAAACCACTTATCACTAGTAGACGACGCCACGGTTAATAAAATTTTGGTACTAGTTGTACCGATATCCCCCACAAAATTTTTTATACTCCTAACTCTTTGTGAAAGTAATGGCAAATTATTATCTAAATTTTCTAGAAAGCCATTTCTAGGATAACCATTAGGATATTGCAAAACTATTCCGGAATTATTATTTATATAATTTGTAATTGGAAGAATTTCCTTTAACGACAAAACTCCATTGCGGGCATAGTGAAACAAATCGCCAAAACCCCTTTTGTTCCCTATATACCCCAAAAGCTTCTCTTTGATGAAATTTTGAATGCCCTGACCCAAATCACCTCCTTCATACGCCAAATAAGCAAAGACTGACCCCAAATGAGGCGTACCCATAAAAATAATCTGATCTACATCATTTTGATAATCCGCAGATTGAATATACTGTCGCGCCACGAGTCCGCCCATTGAATGGGCCACAATATCTACTTTGCTACATCCACATGTTGCTTTTACATCTGCAATCTTTTGTTTTAATAAAATCGCCGTGTCGACATTACTTTTTTCCCAATCATATGGAAACTCGTACAAGGTGGAACCTCGTAAATAACCATTCGCGATGAATGTGTCCACCAAATTGTCATATGTATGAGTGATTGGATCCAAACGCCAAACTCCGTGCCAATCTTTCCAAGAGCCTAAAATTCCTGGAATAATTATTACAGGATCAATAACCCAAGTTTTTGGGTTTCCCTGCAACCAATCAGAGAAATCAATATTATTGCCATTTATCCATTGCCCTGTCCCAGAAACTTTTTCTGAAAAATGTCGTGGACCATCTTCAGTTCCCCACCAATTACCTGTGGCATTTATTGTCGTGCTGCTATTTGTAATATTTGATGTATCAATAGCTGAGCCAAAATTATTTTCAAATGAACTACGATGAATTGTCATATCTCCGCCATCAATCTGGACTCCGACTGTTTGATTTGCAAAACTTGAATTTATTATCGTGGATGTGCCCAGTATCTGATGAAACCCCGCAGACAGCGCATTGGTCGATGTTGAATTATTTAAAATTACATCACCGCCATTGTTTACAATGTTTGCATGATAGCCATCATTTGACTGAACGCCGGCATATCGAACAACCGTGTAACTTGCTGTTAGTGATCCACCAGAAACAACTTGCATTCGAACCCAATCACCGAAGTTTGGGCTCGTAGCTGTGCCATCACCATTTGTATCGCCACACACGGAATCATCTTTTACTGAAGTGATATAAATTGGGACCTCCTTGGTCCCATTCAATATGAGACTGCCCTGCGTATACATACTGCCAACAGTGCCCATTTTTACGCACACGCCAGGATCGATTGTCACTGAAGTTCCTGTAGCAATATAAAAATTATTTGTGTAATACGGAATATTATCTTTACTCAAGTGGACACCCCCTCTTGAATGACCGCCGATTGCAAGTGCATTTACCTGATTACCGCTCGCAGAGTTTCCACTGTGCACAAACGGTATATCTGTTGAAATATCTATTGGATACCTGTTGTTGCTAAAACTAGTATTCGAAACTTCTACACTGTTGGCATCAAAAATACTAATCCCCCTATCAGCATTATCGTGAATATTTGATGACAATACCTGCAGGTCTCCACTATTTACAGACACACCAGAATTTGCGAAAGAAATTTCAACATGATCAAGGGTTGCACTGTTATATATACTCAAGCCAGTCCAATCACCTGCCATAGCCGCAGTAGTAGTAGCATCATTATTACTATCACCACACAGTGAATCATTTTTTATTGAAGTAAATACTATTGGCTCATCTAGAGTTCCCCGGGCCACCAGATTGCCTTGTATACTGAACCCGAAATTCGCATTAACTTTTACACATACACCGGGTTCAATCGTAAGTGTGGTGCCGGTAGCAATTGTTATGTTGCTATTTAAAATATAGGGGCTCTCAGATTTAATTAAATGCGAATCACCGTTTGGTGCTGAAAAAGTAGTATCTGCATGAGATAAGGTCGGCAAAAATATAAAAAGTAGAATTGTTAAAAGAATCTTATTCATATTTATGGTGATGAAAAAAGTTGTACCAAAAATTCACCAATACGGTTTAGAAAACCTTTATTGTGTTCAATTACCAATGTATTCCCTACAGCCGCCAAATTAGAATCTTCGGGTTTAATTACTTTAGAAATATTTTGAGAAGTTTGATTAGCTTTTTTGATAATTGAGCTATTTTCTGCATAAGAAGATAAATTTACTTCTTTTCCTTCCGCGTTCGTTATGGCAATCTCGCCTCCATCTGGAAGTTTAGAAATGAGTGCATCTAAAACAACGAACTTACCAGGCATAACAATTAAATCTGACGGAACTGTGTAAGTGGCATCGCCGGCACTGATTTCCCATTTAAAAAGATTTATTTCGTCTTTTCCATTATTTTTTATTTCAATTCCACCAGTAACATGTCGTACAGATAAATTTGGATTAACAACACGAACACTTATTCTGTGCACAGCCACATTGCCAGCGCTAGATACAGTAAGTACTACTACATAGTCCCCCGCAAATGAATACATGTGTTCAATCGATTCGCCGTATGCAACAAACCCATCCCCGAGAGACCATTTATATTCCGCTCCATTTCTAAGTGCTCCTCCGCTAGCATTTGCACGAAATTGTATGGGAGAGCCAACTGCCACCAATCTATTTCTTCCAGCAGAGACACTCAATAGCGCACCTGACTCATCTGTTGGTGTTTGAGATATATCATTTGATACGTAGTGTGTAGAAACAATTGGGTCGCCATACTTTGGAGGGGTTTGAGTATTTATAGTTGTTTGTGAGTTGCTGGTTGTGGCATTGCCAGAATTGTCAGTTGTAGAATTGTTTGTTGCCGCAGAAGCGCCACTTGCTGGTGTTGGTGAAAGCGTTTTCCATACACCACCCGCCTTTTGTAAAGAATTTCCATCACCTCCGGCCCCTTGAGATGATGCGTATGTATATTGGTCAATTATATTACCCGCCTCATCTTTTATAATTATTGTTGATCCAGAATTATTGAGTGAAGAAAATGATGCTTTTAAAATATTTCCAGTAAAAGCAGGCCAATCTGAAAGAAATTTTGTTGAATCAATGACAATTACTGCATATTCATTTGGTCCAATGTTACTAACTCCTTGAATCAGCGTCAGTCCGTGATTGCTTGCTCCCGAACTTTCTAAAAATTTCCAACTGGCAATGTCGACTGCTGTGCTATCTGGATTGTGAATCTCGACCCATTCTCTGCCACTATCTGCACCAGCTGGGTCATACATTATTTCTGAGATTTCAATATTGGCCTGCGAGACGGCAGGCAAAATTACAAATACACTAAATACTAAATAGGAAAAAACTTTTCTATTCATAGTTAAAGAAACAAAGAACTTCTAGCAATCCTTGCTCAATATGCAAGGCCAACCAGAGCTGGCAACATTACCCTTCTCATATATATGAGCCACGATAACCACAGCCCCCGAAACCAAAAGGAGAAATAGGAAGCCAGCCAAAAACTTAAAAAAATCTTTATCAAAATATTCCTCCATATATTTATTCTATATTACTTATCTCTTATCCCCACTATACCAAGGACTAACCTCCGCAGAGGTTAGTCCTTGGTAGGATAAATATGTGAACAGAAAAACCCCCTTTTCTGTTGGTGAGTACTATCACATATACAACAGAGGAGTAGAAAAAAGAGAGATTTTTCTTGATGAGCATGACTACAAAAGATTTTTGAGGCTGATTTTCTTCTGTAATAGTGAAAAGAAGATTGAGAGTCGAGAACTACTTGGCTTTAAAATTTCAGAAGGATTAGAACATAGGGGCCAAACCATTGTAGATATTGGTGCATTTTGTCTTATGCCCAATCATTTTCACCTTTTACTAAAGGAAAAAGTTGATAACGGTATATCAATTTTCATGAAGAAGGTTCTTACCGCTTATTCAATGTATTTCAATATAAAAAATAAGCGTAGCGGGAGTCTATTCGAAGGCACATTCAAATCATCACACGCTGATAATGATGAATACCTAAAATATTTATTCGCATACATTCACTTAAACCCAGCAAAAATTGCAGATAGTCACTGGAGAGAGTCAAAAAACAATGAAGACGCTTACGAGTTTGCAAAAAACTATAAATATTCAAGCTTTTCAAGTTATTTGGACAATTCGAAAGAGGAATCATTAATACTTAACTATCTGACTTTTCCTGAATATTTTACAAACAGCACTGAGTGGAAAAATTCAATATTAGACTGGTTAAACTCCCCCAAGGACTAACCTCCGCGGAGGTTAGTCCTTGGGGTTTCGTCCCCATCGAGTTGATAGAGGTATCAGACAGACAAACGAAAAACCGCTCTCTTTCGAGAAGCGGTTTTTCGATCTACTTAGCTAGACGATTGCTCGACTAACTGAGAATTACGCGTTCCTTATGGAAGTGTAACTGTAGATGTTCTCCAAGACTGCTTGCCTGCCATGAAGGTGTCGGTTTGACGACCACCTGCAAGTGACAACCAGTTAAGTCTCTCAAGACCGAAGCTGTATGCTCCTGTCGTGATAAGAGTACCAACTGTTACAACTCTTGTCTCCATAACGAAGGAGATAGGAATGTTAACTGTTCCGCCCTCTGCCAACTTCCATGTGTTTGCTTCAGCTGTTGTTGAAACTGAGCCACCTGAAGAAACTTGGATTGCTGTTGAAGATGAAACTATTGGGTGTGTAGCTGCTCCACCGATGTAAGGAACGATAGACTCACCGGCTGTAGCTGTGCTGTTCTGGTCTGCCAACGCATAGGTTGTTGAACCAGTATCACCGAAGTAAACATCGCCACCAACTGCCTTCATTGAGATAACGAAGTCAGCCTTAGCTGTTGAAGTTGCACCTGCGTAAGCACCTGCTGAACCATAAGTTACAGAAGGAGTACCTACTAGAGCAAATTCAGGACCAACATTTCTGAATGTGAATACTTCACCATCTGCAGAACCTGTGATGTCTGCTGCAGCCATTGTTGAGCCTTCAGAGTTTTCAGCTGTAATGCCAGTTGAAGATGCTGTGAAGTTGATGTCTGCTCTTGTTGAGTCTGCACTTCTGATATCAACCTTTACCAACCAAGTCTTTGTAGTGTCCTTAGGGATAACTGTGTCGATATCGTTGAATGCTGCATAACCAACGCCTGCTGCATCTCCACCTGTGTTAACTGTAGCTGAACCTAATGCTACTGCAGGATTTGCTGCATCGTACAACCATACTGTTGATGTAGTTGCACCGCCTGCTGCTGGGCCTGCCTTTTTAAGACCAACTACGAAGTCAGTAATCTTAATTGAATCTTTCTTTGCAGTAAGATCAATTGAGGCTATCTGAACTCCGTCTCTCTGGTTCTCGTTTGAACCGTCTGCTGCAATAACTGAAGCAGATTTTGGAGAGTTGCCGTTAAGAGCTAGTTGAAGAGTTGCGTCTTCAGCTACGCTTGTTGCGTCAACTGTTTGTGATCTTGAGAAAGCTGTTGTAGGACCTTCCTGGTTGATACCTGCTCCGTCAACTGCGCGAACGCCGTTAACTGGAACTGTAATTGAGAAAGAATCACCATCATAAGTCGAGTCAACAGATGAGTTTAGATCAACTGCAACTGTCAAAACTTTTGTTGTGTCCTTTGCTACCAAGAAGTGGAATCCTGTCAAAGTAACGTAGTAGCTTGAGCCTTCCTTAACAACTGATGTTGAGTTCAAAGATGATTTTGCAATCACTGTTGAACCGTCCAACAAGTAAACTGTTGGGAACACTTTGTTGTAGAAGTCTGCTGTCTGACCGTTTGTGTCAGTAGATGCACCAAGCTGCAATTTAACTCTCTGAACATCTAAGTCAGAAAGAGTTGCTTTAACCTTGATACCAATGAAAGCATCTTGTGTTTCGCCTTCACGTAGTGTCAATCCTGTTCCAGGAGTTGGGTTAAGTTCTGCAGTAATTGTACCTTCAGCTCCAACGGTTGTTATACCTGTTGCTGCTGGGGTAGCTGGAGTAGCTGGTGTTGAACCACCTGCTACTGAATTAAGAGCTGCGCGAGACTTAGGACCAACGTATCCTGCTGCTGGTGAAATACCAGCTGATGCTTGCCACTTTGCAACAGACATCTTTGTTAAGTTACCGAAGTAACCCATTGATACGCCTGCTGGCATTGTCAAGAATCCTTTAGAAACCAAAGCTTGCTGAAGGGCAGTAACATCTGCACCTGTTGAGCCAACTGTAAGGTCTCTTGTGAAAGTGTATCCAGCTGATGCTGATGCACCACCTGAAAGAGCTGCAAGCTGTGCTTGTAGCTGTGCAATCATTGCCTGAAGATCAGCAACTGTAGCTGCGGAAACCGTAGATACAGAGAAAGCCAAAGCCAATGCTGCTACACCTAAAACTAATTTTCTACTCATTGTTTTTTTGTTTTAAGTAAGTTTGCGATACCTAACGCGACTTTGATAATAATGATTTGCGCGCTAAGTGGTTAATTATAATTTCAATCTAATAATGCTCTTCGCCCACATAATTATATTTCGACAATTATATAGACGATGAAGCACCGACTCTCTGTCTCCGGAGAGACAAAAAATCAGGCTTGGGGACAATTATACCCCCACGCTCACTCTGAAAGGACATGTCCTAGTGTGGATAGTAGTTAAAAGTAACTAAATCCACTTTTGGCCTCCAAAATAAGCTTATATTCATAATAGCAAAATCAAGGGTTTAAGTAAAGATATGAAATGAGAGTCTCACAGTAGGCAAAAACTCAGTTTTTAGACGCCCAAAGCCAAGCTGTATTTGGTCCAACGTCTCTCCCCGTCTCGTACGACTACCCCATCGTGAACTAGTAGAGCCAGTTCACGCTGAATTGTCTTTTCACTGCAGTCATGAAATATAGTAGATATGTCTTTTATTGTAAGGTCTTTTTTCTTTTTAAGAATCTGAATTATAAAACTTTGCCTCTTATTTCTCTTTATGGCTACAGACCCATACTCCCTAACCACGTTGGTCAATTTGGGTTCCGTCGGCTTATATTTTGGTTGTACTAAATTGTTAAATTGAGAATTGTCCTTTATGGTTTTAGGTACAAAATTAGATGGTGTTGGTTGATACTCATTTTCGTTATCCCCAGCCTCAATCATCAAAGTCTCTGATACGTCAAAATAATTTTTTGAGAATTTAATTTGACTGGTTTTTTGTGAATAATTCTCCTCTCTTTCAACTAGTGATAACAGTGAGTGCAATTCCTTGGCTAAAACACTGGCGTTCATAGATGAAATTAATCCGGCAAGTGAAGCAACTTCTAAGAGTGAAGACAACTCAGAAATATTTGTTCTACATACTGAAACAATTTGTTTTCTATTTAGATGTTCACCAAAATGCAACTTGACTGTGTTTGCAACAAGAGAAGACGCAATGCGTCTTATATCCCATTTTAGTGGCTCCTGATCATTCAAAAAACCAGTAACTAGAAAGATGGCCGCACATATTTTCTCGGACTTTTTTGCATGCACGCCTTTGGGGATAGCTATAATACTAGCCGTATTATTTGGATTATTGTCTTTATCTACCTGCGTATTGTCCTTTATATTTTGTCCTTCCATTTCCTTATTTGTCCTATATTATATAACGGACAAAATAAAAAGCAAGAGCCCGTTCGTTATGTCCTCTTTGTTCACGCATAACTTTTTCCAGCGAAAAAGTTTGCTGTCTCTCAGTTTTTTAAAATCAAGAGTCCTTCGGCAAGCTCAGGACAGATTGATTTGCCATGCTAAAAAACTTCCGAGACGAACGCAGAGGACACAACTCACTTTAAAGTCCGTAAAATTACCCTTGTCCATTCCATTTGGAATCTTATGGAGTAAAATTGGTTTATGGCTCGCAAAAAAGGTTCAAAGAACCGTAAAACTAATGACTATGATCCTTCAGAAAGAGTTGGGTTTTGGAATGATTTGAAAGATGAGACTAAGCATTCTGTTAAGGGTGTTGTCTACTTTTTGTTTACCCTAATACTAATCGCTGCAGCTCTACACAAAGGAGGCGTGGCTGGAGAAATGTTTTTCAATGGTCTTTCTTACTGCTTCGGTGTTGGGTACTACATACTTCCAGTAATCCTCATTATTTTTAGTATTTCAGCATTTCGGGGTGAAGCTAGAAAAATTGCCCTCCCCCAAACTATTGGTGCTCTAGTTTTTTTCCTTTCGGCACTTGGCTTGATACAAATATCTTCTGCAGGACGCGCAGGTATTGTTGGTGAATTTATTGCTAATCCTCTAATAAGAGTATTTGATGTTTATGTTTCAATAATAATCCTTGTTGCCCTGTTGGTAATATCCTTCTCTATTTTCTTTGATACAACCATCAGATTTGGGTTCTTGTCTTCTTTATTTAGAAAAAACAAAGACCTTGAGGATGAGGAAGACGAAGAGCACACAATCAAAGTAAGTATTGGCGGCGAAGAGGTAGACGAAGAAGAAAACGAGGAAGATGAAGAAGAGTCGGGGGAACCAACTCCAAAAATAAGCAAAGTTGCCCAAGTAGCAGAATTTGTGGCGTCTATGCCAAAAACTCTTTTTGCAAAAGAGTTCACTCCTCCCCCACTCTCTTTACTTGAACGCGACCGCGGAAAACCTGGGGTGGGAGACGTGAAAGCAAACGCAAACATTATAAAAAGGACTTTGGAAAATTTTGGAATTGCTGTTGAGATGGATGAAGTTTCAATTGGTCCGTCTGTTACTCGTTATGCTCTGAAACCAGCCGAGGGTGTAAAACTTTCAAAAATTGTTGGCCTGCAAAATAACTTGGAGCTAGCACTGGCTGCCCACCCAGTTCGTATTGAGGCGCCCATCCCTGGAAAATCGTTGGTCGGAATTGAGGTGCCTAACACTGCAAAAACTACTGTTGGACTTGGTTCACTACTTTCGGAAAACAATTTTATTCATGGTGATAAAGACCTGCTCGTAGCGCTCGGTAAAGATATTTCCGGAATTTCACATTTTGTAAACTTGGCAAAAATGCCTCACCTACTCATTGCTGGTGCTACTGGCTCTGGAAAGTCTGTTACCATCCACGCCCTTATCACTTCTCTCCTATACAGAAATCCACCAGAAAATTTGAAATTCATAATGATTGACCCAAAAAGAGTTGAACTAACGCTGTACAACAATATCCCCCACCTTCTAACACCAGTAATTACTGAAGCAAAGAAAGCCATACTAGCCTTAAAGTGGGCCGCAAAAGAAATGGATAGAAGGTACGACCTTTTGCAAACGCATGGCGCACGCGACATTGATTCATATCATAAGAGTGTTGTCGCCCCAGCTATTGAGAAGGCTAGAAAAAATAAAAATGACCAAAATGAGGACAATCTAGACCCAATGCCATACATTGTAGTCGTTATAGATGAGCTGGCAGATATTATGCAGGCATACCCTAGGGAGCTTGAGTCTGCCATCGTGCGACTTGCACAAATGTCTCGTGCAGTCGGCATCCACTTAATGCTTTCTACCCAGAGGCCTTCTGTAAATGTCATTACTGGTCTGATTAAAGCCAATGTACCTTCGCGTATTGCGCTTCAAGTGGCATCTCAAGTGGATTCAAGAACTATTTTGGATATGGCCGGTGCAGAAAAATTGTTAGGTGCTGGAGACATGCTTTATATGGGCGGAGAAATGGGTAAACCAGTCCGCATTCAGTCTGCATATATAACAGAAAGCGAAGTTAAAAAAGTCGCAAAGTATTTGAAAGACTCTTATGAACCAAGTTTGTCTCCAATTAATTTCGCTGAAACAAAAACCGATGGAAGTATCTTTAGTGCTGATTTGGAAAAAGATGAACCCGATGATGATTTGTATGAAGAAGCACGCGAAACAGTAATCCAAGCCGGCAAAGCCTCAACTTCATTCTTGCAAAGAAAATTGGGTATAGGATATGCACGCGCAGCCCGTCTAATTGATATGCTCGAAGAGCGTGGAGTGGTAGGCCCTGGGTCAGGCGCAAAGCCTCGTGATGTTTTGATAGGCGGGTCTAGTGATTTGGAAAATGTTGAAGAAGACGTGGCCGGAAGTTTTGAATCAAGCGAAGAAGAAAAAGTGGCAGACGAAACGGAAGAATAAAAATGACTCTTGAATTTATACCCCAAAGAAAAATAATTATCGCTGCTTTTTTCATTATCCTTGCTTTATATGTGATTTTTCAAGCAAGAAACTTATTGCTAGGTCCTAGATTAGAGATAATTTCTCCTACCGAAAACCAAACACTGGCAGGACCAGTAATAGAGGTAATAGGCACGGCAAAAAATGTCTCTTTTATAAGCCTAAATGACCATCAGATTTTCATAGACGATTCTGGCCATTTTAAGGAGAGTTTGCTCCCCTCTCCTGGGCTCGTTATACTTAAACTTGTTGGAAAAGATAGGTTTGGGAGGCAAAACCAAATTTCAGAAAGTATTTTTGTAACAGGTAAAAATATAAAAGTAGCAGAGCCAGATAGTTCAGCCACAACATCTGCCACACAGGTACAGAGCGTGAAAGAAAATTAATTTAAACGATACGCATATGCAAAAAAAGAAAAAAGATTCAAAAGTTAAAATAAAAATTATTAACAAACCAAGTTCTGATGCAGCAGAAAATAAAGTTTCGGCCTCAAACATAGAAGCAGCTGTTGCGGCCATCAAAACAAAATTTGGTGACGAAGCAATAATGATGCTCGGCGACACAGCACGAGTGGACGTTGACTCAATTTCGACAGGTTCTATTGGCTTGGATGCTGCACTAGGCGTGGGTGGACTTCCCCGTGGAAGAATCATAGAAGTATTTGGCCCTGAATCGTCCGGAAAAACGACTCTTACTTTACATGTAATTGCTGAAGCACAAAAAGCTGGAGGCTTATGTGCATTCATAGATGCCGAGCATGCCCTAGATCCAGAGTATGCAAAAAGACTGGGCGTAAAATTAAATGAACTTTTGGTTTCTCAGCCAGACACTGGTGAACAAGCACTAGAAATTGTTGACTCTCTTGTACGTTCAGGAAAATTAGATGTAATCGTAATTGACTCTGTAGCTGCACTCACACCTAAAGATGAGATCGAAGGAGACATGGGAGCATATCATGTGGGCAAACAAGCACGTCTGATGTCACAAGCACTACGCAAATTAACTGCAATTGTCGCTAAGTCAAAAACAATTGTTGTGTTTATAAACCAAATCAGAATGCAGATTGGCGTAATGTTTGGAAACCCTGAAACAACTCCTGGTGGTAAGGCATTGAAGTTCTATACATCAGTTCGCTTGGATATAAGACGCATAGCACAGATTAAGAAAGGTGAAGAAATCATGGGCGGACGCGTACGAGTAAAAGTAGTAAAGAACAAAGTAGCAGCACCATTCAAGCAGACTGAGTTTGACTTGATGTACAACGAGGGCATATCTCACGAAGGAGAGTTAATCGCCTTAGGAGAAAAACTTGGTTTGGTCAAGAAAAACGGTCAAACATACGAATACGGTGACCAGAAACTTGGTCGTGGCTATGACGCTACTCGCCAACTACTACGCGAAGACAAAAACATTTCTAAGGCTCTGATGAAAGACATTCGTTCTCATCTAAAAGATTTGTAGTTGCTAAATAAAATATAAATAGATAATATCGCATGTAGAACCAACATGAGTGGCTGACTTGCTGGAAACCGCGCACATTTGCGGTAAAGGACTTCTTGCGAAGGCGTTGCCAGCGTTGACCAAGAAATAATCCTTGCAAGGCACCGAGGCATGGCCTGAATCAGGTATCATCCGACTCGCCATCGGGAGGCACTAAAGGCCCTTGTTTCGAATAGGTATACTCATGACACGACCACGGCATCCAGCCGTGGTCGTTTTACTTATAAAGTGGCCTAAATTAGCCATAATTTGACTTCACATTTTAAAAAAGTAGAATGGCAGACCTATGGCAATGCCCCAGCCATTATTTGAATGGTGACTTAAGGGCAATGCACTCGCTTCGCTCGGCCTATTCTGGCTCTGCATTGCGAGAGTTAAATAATCGTGCGCAATATCCTAAAGCAAAACTTACAAATAAAATCAAAATGATGGCGGGACGTGTTTTTCTAAATTCGCTTCGCTCATTAAGAAAAAAACTATGCTTGAATATAATGAAATAAAGGAAAACAAAGTAATCGTGATGGACGGCGCTCCCTATATCGTTCTCTCTTCGCATGTGTTTAGAAAACAACAGCGTAAGCCAGTTAATGCCACAAAGTTGAAAAACATGATTACCGGCAAAACTACTGAATACTCTTTCCATGTATCCGAAAAGGCTGAAGAAGCTGACATTAAGACTAAGGAAGTTAAATACTTATACAACAACAAGGGCGAATGGTGGTTTGCGGAAATTAAAGATGCATCAAAAAGATTTAAAATTGACAGCGTTATTGTGGGTGATGCAGGAAGATTTTTGAAAGACAACACGACTATTTCCGTAGTTTTGTTTGATGATGGCGAAGATGATGAAGGTGGAAAAATAATCGGAGTAAAACTTCCAATTAAGGTTGAACTGAAAGTTACAGAAGCTCCTCCTGCAGTTAAGGGGGATACCGCAAAAGGTGGAAACAAAGTTATCACAGTAGAAACTGGTGCAACTGTTCTTGCTCCCCTTTTTATAAACCAAGGAGATATTGTAAGTATTAATACAGAAACCGGCCAGTATTCTGAAAGAGTTTCTTAGTCTTTTTTTGTAAAGGCTTCAATCATAATTCCTAGAATTAATCCAAATAGGAACCAAGTTAAGAGTAAAAAAATAATTTCACTTGCCGGTGTGAAGTTCAACCATTTTCTGTCTTCTATAAAAAAGAGCGGAGCAAAGAAAAATTTTACTAGTGGATCTGTAAAACATCCATAATCAATTGGGCAAATATACTTCAGCCAAAACGATAGCGCCAAAAGTGAATCAAAAAAGAACGGCAATCTAAACCACAGCGGTAATTTCATACCGTAAATTATACGCCCCATTTCCCTAGACTTTAGAGCGAGCTAAAAGTTTCGCCGTTCGTCTCGGAAGTTAGTTTGCATGGCTTGTACGAAGTACAAAAACTAACTGAGAGACAGGAAAACCGGCCGCTGGGCCGGTTTATCCGTGAACGCTGAAACTTGTTAGCGAGCGTCTCTTATCGAGAAACAAATGGCAAAAGACCCATAAACCTAGCCCTTTTTACGGCCATCGCTAAGTCTCTCTGCTCACTTGCTGCTAGTCCTGTTCTTTTTTTACCAATAATTCTTGCATGAGGATTCAAAAACTTTTTTAGAAGATCTGTATCCTTATAATCTATGAATTTTGGTAAATCTATTTTTTCTCTCTTCATAATTTTATTTATCTATTAACTATTTACTTTTGTTATTACCTTAAAAAGGTATATCGTCTGTCTGAATATTTTCTTGAGGGTATTCTATTTCCTCTCCGCTTGAATCTGGGGCTACATCTTGTGACTTATCGGCACTTGAATTATCTGAACCAGTTCTCTTTGGGCCGAATTGGAAATTTTCAATTACTATTTCTGTTCTGTATTTTTTCTCTCCGCTAGTTTTATCCTCCCAGCTTCTTGTTTGAATTCTACCTTCAACAAAAAGTGAAGAACCCTTTCTACAATACTGAGCGATTATTTCTGCCTGCTTTCCGAAAGCAACCACATTATGGTAATCCACGCTGTCCTGCTTTTTTCCTTCTTTATCTTTCCAAGTTCTATTTGTTGCAATAGAAAGTGATGAAACCTGAATACCAGATGGGAGTGAGCGTACTTCAGGATCACGAGTTAAGTTCCCGAATATTAATGCTTTGTTTATATTCATCCTGTAGTGAAAAATGGCATTGCTCTATTTGAGCGTATTGTCACTTTTGATTAATTTTGTTGTTAATTTTCGACTAATCATCTTTTCTATTATCCCATAGTTGCTTGGATGCCATTTTCTACTACGGGATTCATGTTTTTGTCTGTTACTCCCGACGCGCTTTGCGGTCGGGACCCCGACCACCCTGTGCGTCGGGGCTATTAAACTTTTAATATTCTATTCCTCCTTGGTTTCCTCTACAACCTCCCCTTCCCTTGAGTCATCTGCCGCCACAACTGCATCTACTTCTTCTGGCACATCCACTATTTCTTCTGGGGCAATAACATCTGCTTCCATTTCCATTGGTTCTGGCTCTCTTGGTGTGTAAGTTTTTTCCTTTACAGTTTTTATAACAAGGGACCTCAAAATTTCTTCAATTGTCTTTAGTGCCTTCTCTATTGACTGCACACCTTCAGCACTTTTCTCTTGGTCAATTTCAAATTTTGTCCAGCCGAAATAACCAGTAGTAGCGGCAATTTTCTGTCCTCCAATTACTTTATACATTGGATAAGCTAAACGTCTTAACTTTGGCTCTTCGCCGTCAATTACGTTACCTCCAACTTTTGCTATCAATCCTGCAATCTCAGTTGAAACTGTTTGCACATTTGCCTCCTCAATTGAGGGGGTAATGATAAAACCTATTTCATAATAGCGATTAGTATCACCAACATGCGCCTGCACGTTTTCATTTTCTAACATATTTTATCTATTGCGTACCGTGTGGTGTACGCCCGGCTTTACCGGTTTTAAACACTCCGTTAAGATCCCTAAATGGGAACGAAGGCACTTTACCATATTGAATATAAAAGTGAAAGGCCGCGCTTAAGCGTGGCCTTTCGTGCCTCTCTATGGTCAATTTGCCCCAATTGACTCCACAAGACGTTTCTTCCTCTCCCTCAGGTGCTTGAGTGCATCAAGCCCCTTCTCAAGCATCAGGGCTTGGGGTGTGGCGGGATCTAGCCTGTCGCCGCACATAAGTGGTATGTGCAGGTTCTGGAACTCGATGTCGCGAATGTCCCTCTCAACAAGACGAAGCTCGCGACGAGCGGCGCCGACACTCGACATGGGTTTGGCCCTTGGCAAGATTATGAAGCAAACTGAACTTATTTCTAATCAAAAAATACTCCTATCCAAACTTAAGTCAATATGAAATTAGATTGGTAACTTAAATACTCTCTTGGCATTTTCAAAAACAATTCTTCGAACCTCTTCTTCATCTTCCTCTCGAACTTTTGCTAAAGCAGTAACTACCTCACTAACAAACCTGGGATTATTTCTTTTGCCACGGAATGGGACTGGTGTTGCATACGGAGAATCTGTTTCGGTAAGAATGTGCGAAAGTGGAGCATAACGCACCACTTCGTCATAATCACGAGCAAAAGTAATCACACCAGAAAAAGATAATGTAAACCCCAAGTCAAGAAAGTTTTTCGCATCTTCCATATTTCCACCAAAAAAATGCATATTAACATTGAGCTTGTCCCCCGCTTCTTTCTTTCTTTCACTCAATACTTCATATAGTTCTTTGTATGCTGAACGCGCATGTATGGTTAAGGGTTTTTGGTATTTAATTGCTAAGTCAATCTGAAAATCAAAAAGTTTCTTTTGTTTATCGTAGACCTCTTCTTTCGGAGTTCTAAAAAAATCAAAACCGCACTCGCCTATTGCAACTACCTTCGGGTGCTTCACAAGTTCCTCTAATTCATCTAAATGTGGCTCATCATATGTGGGATGAACACCGACACAAGCAAATAAATGGTCGTATTCTTCTGCCAGCTTTACCGCTTGCTTTGAGCTTGCAACATCAACTCCAACCACAATACCCAGCGTTTCTTGCTCACGCATTTTATTTATCTCATCTTCTCTATCATTGTCGTAATCTTCAAACTGAAGATGACAGTGTGTATCAATATATTTCATCCCGATAGTGAAAAATGACATTGCTCTACCCGAGCAGATTATCGATTTTTATTAATATTGTCCCTAATTTTCGACTTTTCATTTTATTAATTATCCCACAATTGCTCGAATGTCATTTTCTACTACGGGATTTCATACTTAATCCATTCTTGGAAACAGCGGTTGAACTGGTGAAGAATTATTTTCAATTAGAGATTTAATTCCTTTTGAGGTTTCAGGCATGAATGGTTCAAGCATTATGGCCAACAAGTGCAAATCTATTACTAAAGAATGGACAATGGCCTTGGCTTTTTCTGGATCAGTTTTTATAAGCTTGAATGGCTCTTTTTCTTGAATTTCCTGATCCATAACTCCAATTTTTTTCCAAATCATATTCATAGCAAGTTGAATGCTGAAATTATTTAACAAAGCCACAAATTCATCTGGCAAGGATGTGTTAGTAATTTCAACAGGTTTATCAAGATATTTGGCAGACAGATTCATAAGGCGTGATACCAAATTGCCTAGACCATTAGCTAGATTAGAGTTATATGCCTGTTTAAACGCTTCCATAGTGAAATCAGAATCCTCAAAACTTGAGAGCTCTCTGGCAACAAAATACCTAAACGACTCTGCACCAAAAACATCCACTACTTCGCGGGGGTTTATTACATTGCCGAGTGACTTAGACATCTTTTGACCACCTGAAGTGATAAAGCCATTTATCACAATATGTTTACTATTTGGAAGTCCCGCGGACATAAGCATTGCTTGCCACATAGCAGATTGTTGGCGCAAATTATCCTTTCCGGCATATTGAATAATTTCATTATCCTTAGTCCAATATTTCCCAAAATCTCCACTTTCGTCTGGCCAGCCTAGTGTGGAAATATACGAAACAAGTGCGTCAAACCAGACATACATCACGTGTCCTTCATCGTCAGGCACTGGCACTCCCCATGGCATTTTCTCTTTTAGTCGTGAAATGGAGAAATCTTCTACTCCCCTTTCGGTAAACATTTTTATTTCATTTAATCTCGAGCTTGGTGTAACGAAATCAGGATTATTTTTATATAAATCCAAAAGTTTTTGCTGATATTTTGAAAACTTGAAAAAGTAGTTTTCCTCGTCCCGAATTTCAATTTCTAAGTTGGGGTGAATAGTACAATGTCCATCTACTAGCTCTGAATCGGTTTTTTCTAATTCACAACCAATACAGTATTTCGTTTTATAAATCTTCTTTTCAATATCTCCGTTTGCCTTGCACCTACGCCACATCTCCTGCGCTGCCTTTATGTGCACGTCATCTGTTGTACGAATAAAATGAACATCCTGATTAATATTTAAAAGTTCTATCAAATCCCAAAATTTTTCTGAACGCTCATCCACAAACTGCTGTGCATCTTTTCCTTCTTCAACAGCTTTCTGAAAAATTTTTACACCGTGCTCATCTGTACCTGTGTTAAAGAAAACATCATTGCCTAATATTTTTTTAAAGCGATTTATTACATCTGCGCGTACCAATTCCATGGCAAAACCAACATGCGGTTCCGCATTCACATAAGGTAGCGTGGTAGTGATATATACTTTTTTTCCTTGCGACATTATCCAGAATTTAAGCTTCGATTTTTCTTCTTTCGAAATCTTCAATAACTACCATAATTGCGGTAGCTATTGGAACAGAGAGTATTATGCCCAAGAAACCTGCTAGTTTGGCACCTATTAGAAGAGCCAAAATTGAAACTATAGGTGGCACGCCGACAACCTTTCTCACAACCAGAGGATAAATAAGATGGGCCTCAAATTGCTGGATTATTAGGAACAGGCCAGCCGTAATTGCCGCTAAGCCAAAACCATTGTTATTAAAGGCGATGATTATTGCCGGCACAGCGGAAATAATTGGACCGAATACTGGAATAATTTCTAATACACCCACAATAAATGCCAGCAAAAGTGCATTTGATACCCCGATTAAGGTGAGCCCGAGGAATGCTAATACCGCAACGATTACAGCCAAAAGAAGCTGACCTTGAATCCAAAAACCAATTTTTTCTTGGGTTTTTTTCCAAAGTGAAAGAACGTATTTTTCATCTTGTACGGGAGTAGCCAATTTCAAAAGCTTTGCTACCCCATCTTCCTGCACTGCCAAATAAAACGACAAAACAATAATTAAAACGAATGAAAGTGCACCACCGAAGATAACGTCTATAGTTCCAAAGAAACCGCTAGAAATGTGGACTAGAGTTGTGTTTATTTGATTCACTAAATCAGGAATTGAAAGTGTGGAGGTGATTGAGCTTATGAAGGCATTTGACGATGTGGCCGAAGCAATAGTTTGAGTGTAATCAGGTAATGAAGTTAGGAATGTTGACGACTCTGCCAAAAGCGGTACTAACAAGAAATAAAGCGCTACCAAGAAAAAAGCTGCGATTATTATGTATAAGAGAAGTGCTGCAATGGTGCGGTGAATCCTATGCCTAATACAAAACTTAATTCCCGGCTCTAACGACGCCGCAATAACTACTGCGGTTAGAACAATCAAAATAACATCTC
Organism: Minisyncoccia bacterium; assembly: GCA_049304335.1. Lineage (GTDB taxonomy): Bacteria > Patescibacteriota > Minisyncoccia > Phycocordibacterales > Zambryskibacteraceae > 12-FULL-44-12b. The sequence continues at coordinate 24,592 of JBAQOA010000012.1, forward strand.
TGATTAGAAACAATGCAAAAGCCAGCACCAAAATAGCAATGGTTTTTACTACTGAACGCGTGTCTATAACGAAACGAGTTTCCCCTTGATTCATATAATCTATATTATCACCAATTTTTAATTGCCTGTTGCACTGTTTTTTTAACCTTCTTCTCACTCAAGCTGTTGCCAACCACAGAAAAAACAAAGTTTTTTGGTTCAAAAATTTCATTGGCAACTCTTTTTATATCTTTTGGAGTTATTGACCTCAACTCCTTCTCTCTTTGTGTGGGATCTACCAAATCTTTGTGGAACATCCAACGTGAGGCGTAGTAACCAGAAACCGAGCCACAGGTCTCTAATTCCATATACATTCTGGAAACCGTGGCATCCACCGCTCTTTTTAGCTCTTCGACACTAACTAACTCTGTCTTTAATTTTCCTAACTCTAAACATATCTCTTTAACCGCTTCATCAAATCTAAGTGGGTCAACTCCAGCCCAAACATTAAATTCCCCATGATCAGACGAGGAAAGATTTGCCGCTGAAACGTAATAACAAATACCCAAGTCTTCTCGCATTTTTTGAAATAATCTTGAACTCATTCCGCCAGACAATATCAAGCTCATTGCCCATAAAATGTCGTTTCTTTTATCTCCCACAGGAAAAGTCCTCACGCCCAGCACGAGATGTGTTTGGTCTGTAGTTTTATTCTTTACGCCCACTCTTGGCCCATCTCTATAAATTTTAGTTTTTTGTGTTGGTTTTGGATTTGATTTTGTAAGCGACCCAAATGCTTTGCCGACTAAATCAATAACCTTCGCTTCATTAAAATTTCCAGCGACAACTACTGTTGTATTTTTGGCAACGTATTGAGATTTTTTATATTTAGTTAGGTCATTAACTGTCATTTTAGAAACAGTTTCCTTATATCCCCCA
>JBAQOA010000013.1:0-11772 GCA_049304335.1 Minisyncoccia bacterium
AACTATAGGAGTGCCAATACTTGCGCGGAAATCGATGCCATTATGCTTTGCTGTTGTTTTATAAAGTTTTGCCGCGGCTGCCGTGTATCCGAAATATTGTGTAACACAATCAGAATTACCAAGTGCTTTACGAAAAAGCGAACAATTTACCATATATGAAGCCGTAAATGGCCACGAAAGAACAGACGGCGAAGGATCTGGAATTGATTTTGGATCAAGTGCAAATTTTAGTTGCGACTCGTACTGATACTGTTGCGCTTCAAATTTTTTCTCTAGCTCAACATTGGCAGCCAAGATTTTTTGATATTCGCTCTCTTTGCTTTTTGTTTCAACTAAAATTTTTGTTTTAGCTGCTTGGTTCTCCAAAATAACTTTTTGCTGTGCTACGAGGTTTTGCTGAAGAGTTTGAAGTTCGGCTTTTTTCTTTGTTGTTTGTGCTTTTTTGTCTGTATATTCTGTCTTTGCTTGATCTAGCGCCCCTATGTGTTGCCGAAGCGAGTCGTTAAAATTATTTAGTGTTTCTGTCTCATTCCATACGTCCGCAATTGTTTTACCTGCTAAAAAGTGCTCGAGAAGTGAAGTTTTGTCTGCTTCTGAAAGTGCTTGTATAGAATTTGCGACCGCCTGTTCGCCCACGCTCATTTTCGATTGTGCATCGTCTATCTTTCCTGAAAGCTGTTGTATTTCATATTGAGTTTGAGTAATTTGCGCTTTGGTAGATTTGATATCGTTGTTTAACTTCTTAGCATTTTGGTCTAAAACCTTTACTGTGGATGCTAGTGTTTGCGCTTGACCCTCTAATTCACCAATTTGTGCATTTAATTTTTTATTCTCCTCGGCCAATTTTTGCCTTTCTTCAACTAATTTATTTATTGAAGTTTGTAATTCTTGGGTGTTTAGTGCATGAGCAATTGTTGCAGTAGTAAAAAACAGCAACAAAGAAAAAACTGCAATTATTGGTTTATTGTTTAAGTGCATTTTGAGCTTCTCTTAATCTCTCAAGTGATTCTTCTTTCCCAAAATAAAGCATCAAAGAAACTGGATCTGGTGATTTTTCTCTACCAGACAAAGCTACACGCAAAGGCCAAAAGAAACTCCCCTTCCCTATTGCTTCAGCAAAATTATTGAACTCTTCCTGAAGTGATTGAGCATTAGAAAAATCCACTTTTTCAACTGCAGAAATTATTTGCGCAAAATTCGTAAGAGTTTTTTCTTTATTGTCTTTTTTCCAGACTAAAAGACCGGCATCAACAATAGGTTTTGCAAATAAATAATCCCACTCCCCTGCTTCAAATTCCTTTTTTAATTCATCGGCGACAGAAATTCTTTCTGAAAATAATTTTGACGCTTTATGCGCTTGCTCTGAATCTATATCCAAATCCTTTGCGTGTTGTGTAGTTAAAATTGTTTGCGCCAAATAATCATTCAGAAAGTCATCATCTTTTAATTTCAAGTGTTCTTTGTTCATCCATTTCAATTTATCTTCATCAAAAATCGCTCCACCTTTCTGTACCTTTGCCAAATCGAAAACAGAAATCAGCTCATCCATGGAATAAATTTCTTTTTCAGTACCCGCATTGAAGCCTAAAAGGGTCAAAAAATTGACCATGGTTTCTGGTAGGTATCCGAGCTCTTTATATGAGGTTATTGAGGTAGCTCCATGGCGTTTAGAGAGCTTTGACCTATCTCGCCCTAGAAGTAAGGGTAAATGGGCATAAATTGGCCTAGGAGCGCCGATTGCCTCCTGTATGAGTATTTGGCGGGGGGTGTTTGAAATATGGTCCTCGCCCCTTATAACGTGGGTTATTTCAGAGAGAAAATCGTCCACAACGACGGCGAAATGATACAAGGGTTCTGTCATAGAGCGAGCTATAACAAAGTCGCCAAGCTCTGTAGTGTCGAAAGAAACTTCGCCACGAATTTCGTCATGAAAAGTTATCCTTTTGTTTGGGTTTCTAAATCGAATTACTTCATCTCTTTGACCCTCTTCCTTTGGCGTTTCCTTTGAAATATAAATTAGATCCTTTTCTAAAAGTTTTTTTAATTCTGCCTCATAAATATTTTCTCTTTCTGACTGACGATACATTTCGTCATATGAAAGGCCAAGCCACTCTAGGCCATCTAAAATATTCTCTTCAAATTCTTTGGTGCTACGGAGTTTGTCTGTGTCCTCTACGCGTACAATAAATTTTCCACCATTTTGACGTGCAAAAAGAAAATTAAAAAGTGCAGTGCGAGCAGTACCCACATGCAAATTTCCCGTTGGCGAAGGTGCAATTCTTACAATTGGTTTTGTGTTGTTGGACATCTTTTAGTATTGCTGACTATTCTGGTCTGCCTGTTGTGCTGCTTGTGCTGAAAGCTCTTCTTGCAAAAGTTCTTCTGTGGTTTTGTCACTCATTACAACGTTGTCTGGAATAACATCTTGTGACAAAAACTCCACGCCTGCACCAGCCTGTTTTGGTGCAATCTTTTTCATTTGCTCTTCTTGGGCAAGCGCAGCTTTTTCAAGTTTTCTTTCTGTTTGGAGTTTCTTTAATCGCTTGTCCACTTTGCCGTGTGTGACAGCGAGTCGAAGAAGCTCCTCTGCAATTTTCTCCGCAGCATCTGGGTGTGCAAACTTCTTTGCTGAAACACGCATTTTTTCAGCGAGCACTTTGTCCTCTATGAGTCTTGAAACTTCTTCAATGAGCACATGCGGCTTCAAGTTTTTTTCTTCCAAAACAATTCCTGCACCAGTTTCCGCATATGCATAAGCATTTCTAATTTGATGATCACCGTTTGATGACGTAATTGGAATGACTATGGATGGAATTCCCCACCAGGCAATTTCAAAAAGTGTTGAGCCTGCGCGTGTAATAACCACATCTGCAACGCCAGCGCACATTCTCATTGAAAGAGTATTTAGGTATTCAAACGGTTTGTATCTATTTTTGTATGGGCTATTTGTTAAAAGTGTGTCTGCGGTTAGGCTGACATCTTGAAAATGCTCTTTCCCTGTTTGATGAATGACTTGGTAGTTCTTCACCAATTCTGGCAATGCATCAAGAATGGTTTCGTTTATCTTCTGCGCACCCAAGGAACCGCCCAAAATTAAAATGACTGGTGTGACATCTTCGAGCTTCAGGTATTCTTTTGCGCCGGTCGTAAGTGGGCTTCTCAATTCTTCTCGCACAGGATGCCCAGTAAATACCACTCTATCTTTTGGAAAATACTGTGCCGCTTCTTCATAAGAGACCGCTATTCTTTTTGCAAACTTTCCGGCCCACATATTTGCTCTACCCGGAACAGAATCGGACTCGTGAATCATCACGGGAATACCCAAAACTCGTGCAGCAAAAAGTGCAGGGACAGATGCATAGCCACCCTTTCCAAATACTGCGTCTGGAAAAAGTGAATAAATTTTGAAAAGAGCTTTTAGGATGCCGAATCCTGTTTTAAATGTGTCGGTAATATTTAAAAGAGAAAAATACTTTCGCATCTTCCCTGCTGGCACTGGAATAAAATTGATGTCTTGTTCAAAAAGTACGCCTTCGTTGTATGGATTTGAAGACATATAAAAAAGTTCAATTGAAATTAATTTCAATCTTTTTGTTATGCCCCTAATTGCCTGAGCGATAGCTATGACTGGATAAAAGTGCCCGCCCGTACCGCCACCTGTTAATACAATTCTCATGTTGTTTTTCTAGAAACCGCTAACACTATCCCCATTTCGGCCAATACCACCAAAAGCGATGATGCCCCGTGGCTGACAAACGGCAATGTGATGCCTGTTAACGGCAATACCCCAAGCATTGCACCTATATTTAAGAAGGCTTGGGATATAAGAAGTATAACAATTCCTACAACCAGTAATCTACCGAAAGTGTCTTCTGTGTGGGCTGCCACTCGCAGGCACCGCATAGAAAACAGAACAAATATCAAAATAATTACCGAAGCGCCCACAAACCCGAATTCCTCTGAAGCAACTGCAAAAATAGAATCACCTATTGGTTCTGGCAAATATGTAAACTTTTGAATGCTTTTTCCAAATCCTCTTCCTGTCAATCCACCTGAGCCTACTGCTATTAGAGATTGTTTTGCTTGATAACCAGAGCCTAGAACATTTGTATTTGGATTCGCAAAAATATTTAGACGAGCACGAATGTATGGCCTTTGTATTGCAAGTACTGTGAGGAGTAGTACACCTATAAGCCCCATTGCAATGACGTGCTTTACTCTGCCGCCAGCAGCCAAATAAACACCAAGCGCGCCAAAAACTGTTACAAAAAAGTTATCGGTATCTGGTTGTGCTAAAAGTATTGCACCTGTTGCTACAAGAATAATTATTAGAGGCAACGTACCTTTGTTAAAAGTCTCTGCACTTCCCTTCTTTACTGAATACCAAGCTGATAGAAAAATAATTACAGCAATTTTTAATATTTCAGATGGTTGAAACGTAAATGAACCAATTTGAATCCATCTGACAGCACCACCGTGAGCAAACCCAACGTGAGGGATAAAGACTAATGCAGTAAGCACGAAGCCCAAAAACAAAATTGGGTACGCATATTTTTTAAATAATTTGTAATCCCACCTGGAAATTAAAATGCAAGCTAATGCGCCCAAAAATAGTCCGAAAAATGTTTGAGTGAATGCTACATTTGAAAATTGATTGCCGCTTTTTGCCAAAAGACCAAGAGAAGCCGAATTAAAAATAATATAACCACCCACCACAAGAAGTGTTAGGAGTGTAGCTAAATATTTATCAACGGGCTTCAAGCGGGCTCGATTCATCCCGATAGTGAAAAATGACATTGTTCTTTGGGAACAAATTTATTTTTCATACACTTGCTAGATATAATTTTCAACCTCAAAAACATATTTATATGCTAAATGTTCCCGATGTTATTTTCTACTACGGGATTCATAAAAACAGTATATCGTGAAATTATTGCTTAAAATATGGATTTATTACTAAATTGACAATTTGGTGTATTAAATATATAGTTTTTTTAGTAGTTCATGTCGTCCCACCTGTTTGTAAGGAGTAAACAATGCGCGGAACGAAGGACCGTGTAGTGGATGGATACAAAGTCCGCGAGGTTTTTGGGCGCATCTTCGTGTTCCATGATGAGCTCAAGTTCTGGTACAACCCGGCCGGCGGCAGAGCAGTACAGGTGCATCAGGGCTCTACTGCCGATGGAGAGCATTGGGATCCACACACTTGGTATGTTGTCGTGCCCGATACGCGCGAGTTCGTACAACTCAAGGGCGAGGACGCGGAAGACAGGGCGTTCTCCGTAGCTGTTGGGTACATCACCCAGACGAAGTAATGCGGGCGAGATTGCCGGCAGGAAGCGAGATGCTTCCTGCCGGTTTTGTTTTACCCGACAAGCGCCAAAACAACACCAATTAGTGCTGAAATTATTCCGATTACCCAATACCTCATTACGACCTTGTATGATGGCCAACCGATTGCCTCAAAATGGTGGTGGATTGGTGCAACATGGAAAACTTTTCTGCCTCTATATTTTTTAGATAAAACTTGAATCAAATTTGAGCCAACAGTAATAACTAATGGCAGTGCAATTATTGGTAATACAAAAACTCCGTATCCTCCACCAAGCCTATCAGTCATAAATGCCACAACGGCAAGTGTAATGGTGAGCGCCATTGAACCAGTCTCGGACATATAAAATCGTGCGGGTGGAATGTTGAACCAAAGAAATGCCAAAATGCTTCCTACAATTACAAAACAAAAACCTGCGAGATTAATTTGTTGCTGATAAAAAGCGATAATTGCATAAGCAGAAAATATTGTGGCAAAAATTCCGCCAGACAAACCATCCAAGCCGTCTATAACAGTGCCCGAATATGTTGCAAGTGTTACCAGTGCAAAGAAAAGTATAAAAAATACACCCATATCAAACCCTCCAAAAAGTCCAGGTGTACCAAGTGTTGAAATTCCTAATTTTGCATAAAACCAGTATCCGCAAAAAAGACCAATCAAAATTACGGGGATTAATCTTTGTGATAAAGACAATCCGCCACTTCCCATTTCCCCTCTGCTTCGTTTAATAGTTAAGTAATCGTCTATCAAACCAATAAATGCGCCGACCATAAGGGTCATCAACGGAATCCATGTCTGACTTCTAGAAAGCAAGTCCAATTTATCAAACACGGGCAACATCGTTATTTTGTCCAAAAGCCAAAGGCCAATGATGGTGATAAAAGCAGAAATCCAGATAACCATTCCTCCCATTCGGGGTGTATTTATCTCTTTGTCTTTATGCAATTCGTTGAAAACTACAGCATCTGTGCCATCCAGTGATTTTTTTCCAGCTTTTTGCTTCCACATTTTGTGCGAATACAAAAAATTAGAAATAGGAGAAGTAATAATGATGCCAAAAATAAAGGCAATAACGGCGGGTATAAAAATCTTTACGGCATCTATAATCATATTGCTAGTTAAGCTCTATTGTACCCTCTCAATTGGTTTCTGTAAGGGCATCTCTATGGATAAAAAAGTCGCTGAAACAAGCTTTCTAACATCATCAAACCTCCCTAACTCACTTGAACCCAAAACCACCACTGCATAGGGGTTTCCGACGCCCGAATCAAATACCACTGCCAGATTTCCACCCGATAAATCTGTATAGCCAGTTTTACCGCCAATGAGTCCTGGTATGTAAGCGATAGCGTCATTTGTGTTCTTGGCAACATGTTTAATTTTATTTAAAGACTGCACTTCAATGTTTGGAAAACGAGTAGCAGAAATTAGTTTTGGATTATTTTTTGTGATGTATGCCAAAAGTTTTGCAACATCAAGCGCCGTCCCGTATGCTCCAGCATTTACTTTGTCTCCATCCAATCCTGATGGGTTTTCAAACAAAAGACCTTTTAAGCCAATTTCTCGTGCCAAGTTATTCATATTTTCTGGAAAACTTATGCCAGTAGGAATATTTGCCATTGCGGCACTTGCTAAAGCTTCAGAGCCATCGTTCGAAGAAATTGTGAGGGTGAAATCTACAAGTTTTTGAAATGAAAACTTTTCACCAACTTTTAGACCGGAATCGCCTTGTGTTCTAACATCACTCCTAGATATTTCAATTGTACCCTCATTGTTTAACGCCCTACTCGCTGCGAGTGCTGTCATAAGTTTAGTAACTGAAGCTAATGGCCGAACTGATAACGCATCTTTTTCATAAATAATTTTTTTAGTATTTATGTTGTAAACAACTGCAGACTGACCTTCAATTTGAATATCTTTAAATGCACTAATCACGACCGCCTTTTCTGAATTACGTTTTGGCACAATTGGATTTTGAAAAACTGAAACAATGAGTAGGACAGCGACCAAGGCGCCAATTGATGTCACTAATTTTACATCTACAACATTTTTAATTTGATTCTTCATTTTCTTTTCTCTCATCGCCGAAATCTTCAGTTTTTATGCTCTCTAGTCTTTCATCTAAATCACTAGTTAAAGTTCCGTAATCTGGTAATTCTTTTGCATCTCTAATTCCCAAAAGTCCCAGAAGCTCGTGGGTAGGTTTATATACATACCCTTCCCCACTACGCTCGAGTCTTTCAATAAGACCTCTTGAAACTAGTGCACGAAGAATGTACTGCGATTGCACTCCACGAATATAATCAATTTCTCTTCTAGATATAGGGCCTTTATATAGAACAATCGTTAGTGTTTCAAGAGATGCCTTGCCCAAATCCTTTTCTAGTTCCTCCTTTCTCATACCATCGATAAGTGGAGAAACGGATGATGATGTGGCCAAAGAGAGTGATTCGCCGTCATCAATTATGGCCACACCCCCATTCCATTTTTGCTTGAGTAAATCTAGTGCCGCATTAATCTCCGCAATAGAAATTTTTAGAGTGCGCTTTAATTCCTCTCGAGATGTTGGCTCGGCTTTGTAAAAAAGTATTGCTTCTATTTTGTCTTGAATGCTATCCATAATTTGGTGTCGAAAGTGTTTTTGACTCAACAAGAATATCACCTGACGGGTTCTCCTGCATAGCCTCAATTACGCCTCTTTTTACAAGTTCTAGAAGTGCTAAAAAAGAAACTATTAAATTTTTTCTTAATTCCTTCGGAATATGTAATTTGCTATTTTTATGAGTACCACCATGTTCTTTCGCAAGTTCATTAAATGACAAACTCATTGCTTTTGTTAACCTCTCGCCCAAGCTTGTAATCATTTGTTCCAAGGAAATAACTTTCGCAACGCTCATTTTGTCTTTTTTTTCAAGTTTCGGAATTAGCGAAATGACTCTTTCGAAGGCTTCACCCAATAGAGTAACAGTTAAATTTTTTGATGGAGCAAAAACTATTTCAAAATTTCTTTTTGGTAGTAATTGAAACTCCGGATTTACTGCCCATCTTTCTTTCACATTTTTTGAAAGCTCTTTCATACGAGCAAACAATGCGAGGCGTCTTTCCAGGTTTTTTGCGTCTTCTTGTTCATCACTCGTTAAAACAAGTCCTGGTAAAAGTGAGCGTGATTTTATTAATAGAAGTGTAGAAGCGACGGCCAAAAATGATGCCGCCTCTCCAACTGGAAAATTTTCTTGTTTCTCTATATACGCAATAAAATCATCTGCAACTTTTGCCAACGAAATATCGTGAATCAGAAGTTTTCGTTTATCAATTAGCTCATATAGGAGCTCAATCGGCCCTTTAAAATTATGATTTTCAAATTCTAATACAAAATCACCCATATTCTGCTTAGTATAACCTGTAAAAGCATAACCCTCGAGACTTTCTCGAGGGTTATGGCGCTTCAAAAAGAGAGCAGAGGAAAGCTCTCATAGTGTTGCGCCTCGTGTCCGTTGTAGCTCTTCGCGAGCTTGGGGTACAGCTCGATTGCCGCAGTCATCCACTTCACGGCACACTCGAGCGACGCAAAGTGAAGAGTGCGTTCAATCTTCGGCTGTGCGCAGTTCGGGGCCGGCGGATATGGATGCTGGGAAAGCTCAAGCCACCCATCCAGGTGATTCACGGCGCTCCTTCCGCAACCACAGTCGCAAGTGAGCGTTACTTCGTTCTTGGTCTTTTTCAAGTGGCCTCCCGGAGATGTTTTGTGCCTCTTGTGAAAAACTATCACAAGAAATCTATTTATACAATTTACAAATAACTATACGATTTTTACACCAAGCTCGTCTAGCTGTTTTTTAGAGACTTCAGAGGGTGAATCCATCATTAAATCCTTTCCTTCACCAGTTTTTGGGAATGCTATGACCTCCCTAATGTTTGGCTCATCTTGCAGAAGCATAATTAGGCGATCAAAACCCCACGCAATTCCACCGTGCGGAGGCGTGCCGGAGGAAAGAGCTTTTAGCATATGGCCAAAATTGTTTTCTATTTCCTCACCTTCATAACCTATAATTTCAAACACAGCTTTTAGCGCACTAGCTTTATGATTTCTGATTGAACCGCCACCAATTTCATAACCGTTTAATATTATGTCGTATTGCGCTGTAATTATGTCAGCGATATTTTCCTTCTTTTCAAGAGATTCTTGAAATTCTGGCATGGCACCAGAAAATGGATTGTGCGTGAAGGTCCACTCACCTTTTACTTGAGCATTGTCCGTCTTGGCTGTTTTTTCAAAGAAAGGAAAACCTACAACCCAACAAAATGCCAAAAGATTTTTGTCTTCCTTATCCTTGCGAAGATCCGGTCTATCAGTTCCGTATTTTTCCATTGCATCTTTGTATGAAATTCTAGGAAATGGAATTTCTTGAATTGTTTTTTCTGGATACAACTCTTGAACTATTTTAATTAGTAGTTCTTCGTTAATTTTCATTACGCTATCCTGATCTACAAAACTCATCTCTAAGTCAAGCTGAGTAAACTCTGGTTGACGATCCCCCCTTGTGTCTTCGTCGCGCATACATTTCGCGAACTGAAAATATCTTTCAAACCCTGATGTCATAAGCAATTGTTTATATTGCTGTGGTGATTGTGGGAGAGCATAAAATTTACCGTGATGAAGACGTGCGGGAACAATATAGTCTCTTGCACCTTCTGGCGTAGATTTTGTAAGTAATGGAGTTTCTATTTCGGTAAATTTATCTTCAGTAAGAAAATTTCTTATAAATTGCATCACCTTGTGCCTTGCGCGGATGTTTTTTTGCAAGCGAGGTCTACGTAAGTCTAAATACCTATTTGTTAGTCGAGATTCTTCACCGATTTCTTTTCCGTCAGAAGTTACATCAAAAACTGGTGTTTCGGCTTCATTTAAAACCTTTATGCCGGTTATTTCGAGTTCGATACTACCGTTTTCTTCATTTACATTTTTGTTCTTCTCTGGTCTTTCGTTCAAAATACCTTTTGCCTCAATAACCCATTCGGAGCGAAGGGTTTTCCCAATTTCAATGGCGTCGGCATGGTTAGGCAGAATTACTGCCTGAATTTTCCCAGACATATCTCTAATATCTAGAAAAATCATTTTTCCTTGATCTCGACGAGTGTCTACCCAACCAGCTATCATTATTTCTTTGCCGATATGCTCTTTTAGTTCCTCAATAAAAATTCTTTTCATCTGCAGATAATACCAAAAATGAAGTCAAAAGTATGTCCTTTCTCATTTCTATTTGTCCACCCATCGACTTGACAGATAAATGGTCTAACGCATAATTAGCGATCTACCCCACACGGAGTCCGGGCTCAATGGCAAGGAAAGCGAAAGAGCGGACGGAGCTGGAGAAGTTCGACCACAAGGTCGAGATGCAGAACTGGCGCAGTGAAGTGAAGCAGCGGCGTTCCCGACACAGCTTCGTTGAGTCGGGGTGGGTGCCCATCAATTTCGATACGAGATCGAATGGGCTCGAATACCTGCACTGCGGGCTTGACCGATTCATTCGGAAGTGTCCGGCAGCGCAGTAGTTCCAAAGCAATACGAACAGCCCCTCACGAAACAAGTGAGGGGCTGAATTGTTTATATAAGCTAGTTGTGATGTATGAGTCCAGTCCTTACTCTGACTTCTATCATTTTTTCGTGAACAATCTTCCGCATTCTCTCTCCTCCTTCCCGAATTATTTTTTCAACCTCATCCTTCTTGCTTGCCCATTCTGCACGACGCTCACGCAATGGTCCGATAAATTTTTTTAAACTATCAATTAAAATTTCTTTTGACTCTTTGTATCCAATTTTTCCGTCCTCATACCGTGCACGTAAATCTTCAAGTGTTGCACTTGGTGTAACCAATGTATGTAACCTAAATACTGTATCTTCGTCTGGGTTTTTTGGATCATTAACACCTTTAGAGTCTGTTGGAATGGACATTACAATTTTTTCTATTTCAGCATCTGAAGCGAATAATGGGATTATGTTGTTATAACTTTTGCTCATTTTTTGACCATCCGTTCCAGGAATAGTGGCAACTGATTCAATGATTAGTGCGTTTGGCAAAGTAAATGTCTCTCCAAAAATACGATTATATTTTTCTGCAGTATCACGTGAAATTTCTATGTGTTGTTTTTGGTCTTGACCAACTGGCACAACATTCGCATCATGCACTAAAATATCTGCAGCCATGAGCATTGGATAATTAAACACACCAACGTTTATTTCTTTACTTTTCGCTTCGGCATCCTTAAATGCATGCGCGCGCATTAAATACGGCATAGTAGTTAAACTCTCGAAAATCCAAGCAAGTTCTGCAACATGAGGAATGTCAGATTGTAAAAAAATAGTTGCTTTGTTTGGATCAATACCTACTGCAAGATAATCGAGAACGACATCCAATGTTTGTTCCTTCATTTTTTTTGCA
>JBAQOA010000014.1:0-53405 GCA_049304335.1 Minisyncoccia bacterium
CAATTGCTATGTATGAAGTATGGAAACACCTTTACGATTTAAAGAATTAATTCGCTAACAGGGATTGTATTTGGATTTTTAGAGAAACGAGTGGTACGGCTCCCTTTACTGGAATTTTTTGTCCATTTGGTCCAATTATTATTGAATAAGGTGTACCATCAGCTCCCGCAGCAACTCCATCTTGATAGTCTGATTCAACCTTTGCTGCAGTTTTTCCACTAGTTAGACAAGTTGTGAATTCGGTTTTTGAAAGTCCGACACTTTGTGCAAGATCTGGAAGTATTGATGTATCAAGTGTGTCATTAGAAGTGGCAATACTATAAAGTTTGTCAGTTAATCTCCAAAAAGCATCATTACCGCCAACCACTGAAGCGCACTCAAGTGCTTGTGCCTCGTATCTTGCTCTGCTGTGCAAACTGTCTATAGGGAAGTGTCTGTACACCCAAGCGATTTTTCCATTGAAGGCTTTATCTGCCATTAGTGAAAGCATTGTTGTGTGAAATATTTTGCAAAATGGACATTCAGGATCAGAGTATTCAATGACGATTACTTTTGCATCTCTGGGTCCGACAATGTGGTCGTCAGGTTGAAGTGTTTTTACTACTGCCTGTTTTTCTTGCACTTGTTCAGGAGCTTTTACGATATTTCCTTTTGTAGGAAGTTTTGATAAATAAACTCCGGCACCAATAAATATTCCTGCAATTATAATTGAGCCCGCTAATACTAATGTGTTTTTCATCCTGATAGTGAAAAATGGCATTGCTCTATTCGAGCAGATTGCCAAGATTAATTATTATTTTTAATAACCTTCGACTTCCCATTTTATTTAATTCTCACGCAGTTGCTCGATGCCATTTTCTACTACGGGATTCATGTAGCGGATTATAACAAAAAAGAGAGCGCGCCGACTAATCAGTCGGCGCGCTGCTGCTTTTACTCACCTTATTGCCATGAAGCGTGGAGGCTCAAGGGAGCTCCACAAGACTTGGGTGAGACCACCCAAGATGGCATAGAAGGTGATGAGTAGGATGACAAGTGAAGCTCTCACAGCATGCTGTTTGATGCTCAGACTGCCCCCTTTTGTTCGTCTTTGGCAATAATAACATGTCGTTTATTTCTTGCTATATGTGCAAATTACCAAGGCATTGCGTGGGTTAATTTTGCCTCCACCATATCCTCCCACTCAGAAACATCCAAATTAAGTTGATAGGTGCTTGATCCATCTGGTATCAAAACTTTTTTATTTTCTTTCATATAGTTATACAAATCGCGAGTGATTGAGACGTCTTTCAAACAGTATTCAACAATTTTATCTATCTCGCCGTTTTTCCACCAAGTTATAGCATCTAATCCGTGACCGCCTTTTGATACTCCCAATGTGGCAGAAGCTACATCTTGTAATTTAATGCGCCTACCCAGAGTCTTTTGAATAGTTTTCATTAAATCAATCGATTTAATTTTTGTTAAATCTCCCGGATAGTATTTGTTTAATAGGGGAATGTCGAAGTGGTCAGAGTTATAACCAATTAGTGAGTCAGCATTTTCAATATATGGCCATAAATCTTTCAACTCATGCTCTTGAAAAGATTTTAAAGTATTTGTCGCAAAGTCGTATATTCCAACAATGGATATATCTAATTTGGCAGGATCATTTTCTCCAACATCAAAAAAAGTATTTTTTGTTTCTATGTCAAAAACTAGAGGTGCCATGGAGAATTATTATAGCAAAACAGGCGCGCGATAGAATCGCGCGCCTGTCAGTTTCAACCTTCGGCTACACCATGTGCGCCGAAATGTACTCCGACACCAGCTTGACATCCTCTTCAGAAACCTGCGCCTCCACGTACTGTGACATGGAAGCGGCGTAGTGCATGGCCATGCCCCTGTCTCCACAGAGACGAGCGACAGAGGCCAGCACCGCAGTTTCGTGGGCCCGAACTCGGCCGATACTGTTCATCAGCCGGAGGAGCTTCGAGAGCTCGTTGTACACGGGAAGCCCGTGCACTTCGAGACCGCGAGGTCCCTGTTCGCTGTAGATCACCGTCCGAAGCTCCCCCGTGAAATTTACGAGGAAGAACGTCTTCAGGTGCAGGTCTTCGGGATTGTTGCTCTTTTCATCGCGCCCAAGCACGTAGTACACGGGCGAGATGCTTCCCGAATTCTGCTCCACGAATGAGAACGTGAACGAGGTGTCTTCAGCAATGATTTCCTCGCTGAAGGCCCTTCCGGCGGTTGCGGTGATGCTTTCACCGTTTTCGCCAGTCTCCATCGGTACACGCCACGAAGCCCACGGCCGTTGGCCGTTGGCTTCGATGGTGTACGGAAAAGAGAGGATCTCACGATCCAGTCCCTCGCCATCCTGAATGGCGAGGATACCTACGGAATGTCCAGTGATACGGCGGGCCATAAGCCCTCCTGTATGGTTGATTGTTACAGAGCTGGAGTGTCCGCAGGTTGCGGGTCGCTCTGTGATTATATTAGCACACTAAAGGTGAAAAGTCAAATGTTTAAAATATGGCTAAATGCTTGGCCTTTTGGTGTAAAATTAATTTGTGGTAAAAAGCATACCAAGTCTACCAACGGAATTAATTTCCAGTGGTTTGCATAGTTTGTTTTGGCTTTTTGTAATTATCTACTTTACAGTCAGCGCTGTTCTTATATATCACTGGCAAAAATACGGCGGAAAGGTGAGAAGAATATTTATCGCGGAAACTGTTTTCATTGTAGGCTCTGTGATACTTCTATTAACTGCATTTTTATTTATACCAAGATAATGTTAAATCTAGATACAAATGAACATGTGCTACTCGAAGTGCGGAAGCATTGGTTTGTTCTAACACCTGTCATGACGATACTTTTTGTTTTAGCTTTTGCGCCCCTTATATTTTCCTCTGCATTTATTTATTTTGTGCCAGTTAGTATTAGCAAGATAAGTGGAGTGTCAGCTGGTACTTTTTTCTATGCATTGTGGCTTTTATGTTTGTGGATATATTTTTTTATAAATTGGACTAATTATTATTTGGATGTTTGGTTTATCACAGAAAAAAGAATTATTTCGATAGACCAAGTAAGTATTTTCCATAGAAAGATATCAAATTTGGGTTTGGATAAAATTCAAGATGTTTCTATAGAACAAAAAGGTATTATGCAATCCACAATGAAGTTTGGTGACATTTTAGTAAAAACTGCAGCCGAAGGTGACACCGGATTTTATTTGAAAGATGCAGACAATCCAGACCGAGTGAGAGAAATTATTTTTTCTCATCATGTTTATGAGCACGAAAAAGCAAAGCCTGTAGTTGTGGTAGATAAGCCATCTGAATATCCAAAAAACGTAGGCTCTGATTTTGATTCCGGCATTTTGTGATTTTACTTATAGATAAGCCGACAGGCATTACGTCATATGACGTAATTAGAAAGTTAAAACTGGTGTATCCAAAACAAAAAATTGGACATGCAGGAACATTAGACCCAAATGCGTCAGGTCTTTTGATTGTCGGAGTAGGGGATGACACCAAGAAATTGGCTCAATTTTTGAAATTAGACAAAGAATATGATGCCGTGGTAGAGCTTGGTATTAAAACTGACACTGGTGATATAGATGGAAAAATTATTCAAGAAATGGCTGTGCCAGAGATAAACGAAGGTCAAATAAGCAAAGTACTCGAACACTTATTGGGCGAGAATGAGTATGACCTGCCTGTGTATTCAGCCATAAAAAGTGGAGGGGAGCCTTTATACAAAAAAGTTAGGAGAGGCGAAAAGGTGGTTGCTCCTAAAAGGAAAATGATAGTTTATTCTGCAAAACTTATTAAATACAAAAAGCCGTACATAAAAATAAAATTCTTTGTTGGAAGCGGGACATATATAAGGTCTTTAGCAGAAGTTATAGGGCAAAAATTAAATACTGTGGCTACTCTAAAAAATTTGCGAAGAACTAAAATCGGGGACTATGTTGTTGAGAAAGCTAGTGTAATTTAATTCTGGTCGAAAAAATTAACGAGGTAGTTGTTTATTACCCTTTGGTCTAAGTCGTAAAAATTCTTTTTGTTGTCGTGAAGGTAAGTAGCCAATTTAATTCCCACAAACCGCCAGTGCCATGGCTCAAATTGGTAATAAGCATTATTGGCAGGGTATGAAATTATGAATCCGTACTTATAAGCATTTTCAATCAGCCACTTGTATGCAGATGTTTTACTAAATGAGGACAAGGTTGCGCCCACTGTTGGGGTGGTCAAATCTGTTGCAGTGCCGAGCTGGTGTTCTGAATAGCCTTGGTCAGCAGAAAACTGATTGGCTGTGCCTGCGCCATATGTGACTTTGTAAATAGATTTCAAACTTGTCTGCGACTCAAATGATCTGTAAGCAGAAAGCACCACAATATCGATTTTAGAGTTTTTAGCGTCATTAATCATGTTTTCTAGAAAAGGCAAAACTTTTTTATGAAAATATTCTTCTTTTTTATTGTATGTATATTTTGGGTCAATTAAGGTGATTTCTTTCGGGATATAATTTTCGTTCAAGAAAAAAACTTTTGAATATTTTTGCAAAAGTTGAGTGTCCGTATTGTTGATTTTCGCGTAATCAATAACAGTGCTTGTAATACTTGCGATTTGGCCAGCAAACGAGTCACTTATGTTTTGAAACTGACTTAGCTCTAGTATTAGGCTTTCGTTTTGGGCTTTTGTTGATGCAATGCTATCGTTAAGCTTCTCAATTTGTTGGGATGAATTTTCTAGATTCTTCGACAGTAAGTAGTACTTATAGGCCCCAAAACCTATTATTAAAAGGGAGACTATAGCAACTGATGATATCAGGGGAGTATTTTTAAGTAATTTTTCCAACAATTTATCTTAGCATATTAAAAAATTGCTCCATATAAAGTAAGTGTTTGACTTATTTAAGTATTTGACAAAAACAATGCACTTGTTATCATTCAAATATGCATTTGAACGATATAGCGAAGTTGATGCGAACAGCAGGGGATGAAAGCAGGCTAAAAATACTGTGTGTTATTTTCGGAAAACAAAATGCATGCGTATCAGATATTGCTGGAGAATTAGGTATGAGCGTGGCAATTGTGTCACACCACTTAAAAGTTATGTCTAAGGAAGGATTAGTAGTGCCAATTCGAGACGGCAAACGTATCTGCTACGACCTTACAAAGGGTAAGATTGTTAAAGACTTAAAAAAATTTATTTGTAAGTATAAATAAAATTTTAATCATTAATTTACTAAAGCAACAAATATGAACACCAAGAACCATAAAGTTATTGTTTACTCGACGCCAACGTGTCCATACTGCGCCTATGCAAAAGATTTCTTTAAACAGCACAGTATCGCATTTGAGGACGTAGACGTTACAAAGGATATGTCAAAGGCACAGGAGATGATAGAAAAAAGTGGCCAAATGGGCGTACCAGTAATCGACATAGACGGAAACATCTTAGTCGGTTTTCAGCCTGAAGAGTTTGAGAGATTATTACAAATATAAGCATATATAGTTAAAAAATGACAAAGTATTTATATATAGGAATAGGGTTAGTTGCGATAATAACAGTATCTTTTATTTTCTATAAACCAAGCGTAGGAGGGCTTTTAAGCTCAGCTGATTTTATACAAAAGTATAAAGCTACACCAAATGCAGTACTGATAGATGTGCGCACGCCAGCAGAATTTAATTCCGGGCACATTTCCACTGCCATTAACATTGATTACGATAATCAAAGCTTGTTTAAAGAAGAAATCAAGAAGCTAGATCCCGCAAAAACATATTTTGTTTATTGCAGGTCTGGGAATAGATCATCTGGTGCAGTTGCACAAATGAAGAACGCTTCTATCCGCAATATATACGAACTCCAAAACGGTCTGGCTTCAGCTCCAGAATTATTGAATTATTAGTAGGCCATAATCTTTAGGTTTTTTATAGCAACCAGAAAAGGTAAACGCCAACTAATATAGCTAATACTCCATAAATATTGAAGAAACGTTTATTGTTTTGAATAGTCATTTCACTTAGTATTTTTGGAGCAAAGATATAAACCAGCCCCTTCAACAATGTTATCCAGACGAAGGCTGTAACGATTGTTTTCCAGGTACCATCCCAAATGTTGTACTGAATAAGATACATTGAGGATAGAAACAACAGGATGACTCCTGTTAAGTAGCACACCGCTGGGTGGTCAAAGAAATCCTTTAATAAGTATGGAATAGTTTTACCTTTAAAAATTAAAAATACTCCAGCTACCAATAAATAAACGCCAAATATCTTTGAAACTAAAAGTGTTACATCCATATGTTTAATTTAAATTAACTATACGTATATTGTACTCCCATTGTGTCCTATGGTTTGACAAAAGAAGACCGCCCATAAGGGAAGTCTCCCTTGGGCGGTCAAACCAAATGTCGTTCCATGACGATAGCTGCTTTCCTGACTTCGTAGGTGAGATCGAAATGAAAGAGTTCGTTGTAGCTCACCCAGGCGTAATCAGAGTGTTCTTCGCTCATACTGAGCTGACCACCAGCAACCTTAGTGATACCGAAGATTGCTACGTATGGGAGGCCGGTATATGGACCCTCTCCGATGACGTAGCTTTCTACGAAAGCCATACGCTCTACCTGATCTACCAACAGACCAGTTTCTTCCAACACTTCACGTTCCTGGGCGTGTGTTAGGTCTTGCCCAGAATCAAGTTTTCCGCCAGGCACCTCCCACTTGTTTGGCGCGTACCTGTCATGCGGTGAACGCTTGATTATGAGGAGCTTGTTGTCGTCTCTCTTTACAAAGCTCCTATTCACAAGGACAACTCGCGGACGTGTTTCTGTCGACATGGTGACCCCCCCAGCGATTTCTTGGTTTTGTTCAAATCTATAATAATTAAATCACACATAGTGATATAGTCAAATCAACCCAGAGAATGTTACTGCAGCACGAACTTAAAGCCCCCTGCTTTTTTTATAGTCAGATAAATTTTGCCCATTAGGTAGTATCACCTGATTTTCTGGTAATGAGCTTTCGGGGGTTTTGTCTAACTTTTCCATCACTTCAGGACTTAGTCCTTCGCTATATCTGGGCGTCTTTAATTGCCTATATACGCCATAAAATACGACCCCGCAAATAATTATTACTATTATTAATATATTTTTTTTACTAAAAATCATATTTATTCTGCTCCCCGGGTAGGATTCGAACCTACGACCAATCGCTTAACAGGCGACTGCGCTACCGCTGCGCCACCGGGGAATATTAAATTATTTTCTTTATAAACCTTCTTCCAGCCGCACTCTTTAGGTATCTTTCCCTAGAGCGGGCTAATGAAAGTTCTAAGAATTCTTCCTTATACACCACAACCCACGGCGCGTAGCGTCTTGTATAGGTATTTTTTCCTGAATTGTGCTCAATTATCCGTCGTTCGATATCAGTTGTACTTCCGACATAGAATTTTGATAACTTCTTGCTTTTCAGAATATATACATATGCCATAGAGCGCCACCCGCCTCGACTCGCGCCACTCGTCGACGCGAGGCGGGCCGGGGAATATCATCCTCAATGTTGAGGACCTACGAATGATACTTAATATTACTAAGGCTTTCAATGGCCAAACGAATGCCTATTTGGTGTCCACACCATGCTGTCTTAATCGGTTTGGTAGAATAGGTATATGAAATACACACTTTATTTTAAGGGTATAGAAAAAACAGAAGCAATTGAAAATTATTTAGACAAGAGAATAAAAAATTTAAATAAGTTAGTGCATGATGACAATGCGTTTGCGACAGTTGAATTAGGTAAAACAACAAATCACCACAAGTCGGGGGAAGTATTTCGAGCAGAAATTAATTTCCATTCAGGCGGAAAAGATTATTATGTTGCGTCAGAAAAAGAAGATTTGTATGCAGCAATTGATGACATGAGAGATGGTATTACGCGAGAAATCACACAATTCAAAACAAAATCAGAAACTATGTTTAGAAGGGGAGCTAGAAAAGTGAAAGATATGATTCGTGGCCTTGATCCACGTGGTTTGAAAAATTTTCGTCCTTGGAAAAAACACTAGTTTCCTTTTTTAAAGTCTGACCATTCCATTTCTCCTTTTCCTTCAGGAATTATTCTATCGAGAATCAACGTATCACTTTCAATGTGTGCGTCTTTTATTTTTATTCGGATTTTGCCCTTGCTCGTTTCGTAAAAGAAAAATGCTGTAGGCCATTCCTCAAACGCGCGAATCTTTTTTAAAAGGTTAGTCGGTTCGTCCGACAAATTAATCAAAGCTTCATCTTTTTGAATTTTTTTAGTAAATGTTGCTTCGCTATGATTCTGCTCTTTCAATTCGATATGTCCGCTAAGATAATCACTCAGGCTTTCAATTAAAAGTTTTCCTCCAGCGCTACCAAGTATTGCCTCAGCATCAGAATATTTTGGTGGCCAGTTTTCGAACTTAATTTCTTGCTGCGCAACGATTGGACCGTGGTCCATTTCCTTATCTAATTTGATAATTGTGACGCCAGCCGTATTCTCGTAAAGTATTGTTGACTCTATTGGTGACGGGCCACGAAGTTTTGGGAG
Source organism: Minisyncoccia bacterium (assembly GCA_049304335.1). GTDB lineage: Bacteria > Patescibacteriota > Minisyncoccia > Phycocordibacterales > Zambryskibacteraceae > 12-FULL-44-12b. The sequence continues at coordinate 8,567 of JBAQOA010000014.1, forward strand.
TAGGGAAGGATGTACGTTTAAAAGACCTTTTGGAAACAAATTCAATACCGCTTCTGGGATGATTTTTCCGAAAGATGCCACAATACCGTATTCAAATGAGAAATTTGAAACTGTAGATATAAAATCTTCATCCAGTTTTTTGGGTTGGAGTACAGGGATTTTTCTCTCAATAGCCCAAAGTTTGGTGGCCGGTGGTGTAAGTACGAGCCCACGGCCTTTTGGCTTATCTTCTCCACACACAATAAGTACTGGCATAAGCCCAGATTTTTCTAACTCGTTTAATACAGGAATAGCAATAGAATCTGTGCCAAAAAATATAAATTTGTTAGGCATTTCTTTTTAAATCTTCCCTGATACCTTTTGTTTCTGGAACAAATTCGTGAAGATCTTTTGCTTTGTCTATAAATAGGACTCCTTCCAGATGGTCAACTTCATGTTGAAAAATTTGCGACATAAGGCCAGATGCACCCCGGCGAATTTTCTTGCCGTTTTCATCATATCCCTCGACCTCCACTTTTGTTGACCTCTTCACTTTTCCGTAAAGCCATCGAACAGAAAGACAGCCTTCTTCCATAATATGTTTATCACGCGATGAACGAATGATTACTGGATTTACAAAAACCTCATCAGGATAATTTACTTCAGATTCATCTTCACCAGCAATAATAGCTTTTACTTTTCCAGAAATTATTATAATTCTTTCCGCCACTCCAATTTGCGGTGCAGCAATAGCAACGCCGTCATCTTGGGAATCAAGCGCTTTTTTCATATCAGAAATTATTTTTTTTACCCTTTTCGATGTAATTTCTTTTATAGGGACACTCTTTGCCTTTAGGCGAAGAATCTTACCTTCTTTCTCTTGGACTATCTTTACCATGGGATTATCCTAACAAATTCCTCACAAAAGCGCGTCTGGGTCAACTATCACAACAAATTGAGGCGGTAGTAAAGCCAATTTTTCAACTAGTGCCATATTTGGCCAATTTTGCACATTTTCAATTTTTATTAATCCGTGAAATCTTGTGAGTCGTGCACCCCCTCGCACCTTAAAAATTTCTAAATCTATTGATTGTTCAGAAAGGTCTTTAAGAATCTCTTTTAAGAGTTCTTTGTCCTTCTCTGCGCGAGTTGGTGAGCCTTCCCAAATTATTTTTATAAAAATTGAAAATGGGGGAAATGCAAACCTCTTTCTCTCCATTAATTCTCTTTCAAAGAAGCTAAGCATATTTCCTTGAGCAGCGTATTCAAAGATTTGATTTTCTGGACTTCTAGTTTGAAATATTACTTTTTCCTTGCCAAGTGCTCTCACTCGAAGCAAAAGTGACATTAACTTTTCGTTAATTCTAAAATCTGGAATACCAAGCAATGAATCTGCCGAAACGACCGCCGAAACGTCTACTGGATGTCTCAAGTAGTGTAGTGCCATTTCTGTGCCTACCATAATTGACGCAGGTGTTGCCAAAAACTCTTCTACGATTCTAGATGCTTTGAGCGGTGTGTTGGCAGTATCTTTGTCTAATATAAAAACTTTGGTATTTGGGAAAATTTTTTGCACTTCATTTTCTATACCTTCAATACCTATGCCAAGTGTTATCAGTCGCCAGCTTCCACAATGAGCACATTCGTCTTTTGCTGGCCTTTTCTCACCGCATTTATGACAAAGAAAATATGGTTTTTCCTTACCATAAAGCACAACTGGAGCACCACAGACTTTGCATACAACTGTAGTTTCGCAATCGGCACAAACTGTAGTTGGGGAGAGGCCTCGCCTTGCGCCAAAAAGAAAGATTTTTTTTCTAGACTCATTTAGACTCTCGATTTCTGATTTAAGTTCTGGTGAAAATATTTGAAATGGGTCGGAAGTCTCTTCTTTTACCATCGAGATGACTTTCACATCTGCACTACTAGTATCTCGCATTTTCATGTGCCCCCATTCATTTAATTCTTCCGACCGTACTTTGTAGATAGTGTCCACGCTTAATATTTCAGAACCAAAGATTAGGCGAGAGCAATATTCACGTGCCAGATATTTACTGAAAATGCGATAGTCAATAAATGGTCGGGTCATTGTTTTATATGCCCTTGAGTTTTCTCTATCCATAACCAAAATATCCGTATCTGTTCTAAGTGTAGATAAAAATGCCGGGGTGGCTATGGTGAGTGCTGGATGAGAATAATCATCAATTATCTTTAAAACTTTCTCAATTTCTTTTTTCTTTTTTCCGTTGTGAATAACGGCAGTAAACTGCTCGATACCACGGGACAATTCCTTTTCGGCAAACTTTGCGTCTTCGGCAGTCGGTACCATCAAAAAAATAGATTTTTTTCTAGCAAATGTTTCTCTAATTAAAGCTCGGTATGAGGAAAATCTTTCTTCATTATTTCCTTGGAATGCACTAACATCACCATCTAAGAAACATTTTGGCTCTATGGGCGATGCGGTTCTTTTTACTTCAAATAAAATTTGGGGGAGAAGTGTACCTAAAACAGTTGAAAGATTTTGAGCTTCATAATCAGAAAATTTTTGCACTGCCCTAATAAATGCTTCACAAACAAATACTTTTCCAGAATTACCTTTTATTTTTTTCAACGAAAAATTGTTTGTGCGTAGTTCCATTCTGGCTTCACCAACAGGTTTGCTTTCAATGACCAATGCACGCACATCTCGAGCGCGGAGTGGCACTTTTACTACCATTCCTTTTTCGTAATTTATTGCCGAAAAATAGTCCAGTTTTTCACTGCCAAATGTTTTTGTGAGGGGGAGTACTGAAACTATAAACATACGGGTAGTTTATAGCTGACTATAGTTTGTTGCTAGTTTTTTGAATAAAAAAACAGCGCGCCCCGCTTCACTCCACACGGATATATAACCCGGGAGAGTATGGCGAAAATAGGCGCGCTGGACTACACACGGTTTCTGCTTGGCTATCGTACAGAAAGGCCCCAGGGAGGGTAACCTTTGGCACGAAGCGGGGAGGATTCCGTTGTAGACTTTTTGTGTCGGGTGCGACTACCAGTACCCACCTGTACCCCGTAGGGCGGGCGACACTTCTTGAAACCATAGTTTCTTGCGTACGTTTTCCTCATATAGGATACATCTATATTTGTATTTGTCAAGTACTTCCATTATTAGGTCAAAAAGCATAAAGTGTCCAAGCAAATGTCATTTTTTACTAAGAAAATAGGTATAGATTTGGGCACAACGAGCGTCCTTGTTTATGTTCCAGGAAAGGGCGTTATTTTAAATGAGCCGTCAGTTGTTGCTGTGTCCGAAGAAGACAGAAAAATTTTAGCGATAGGGGTGGAGGCCAAAAAAATGATTGGCAAGACTCCAGAAAATATTATTGCTTATCGTCCCATGAAGGATGGTGTGATTGCTGATTACAAAGTAACAGAGGCAATGCTTAGATATTTTATAGGCAAAGCTCTTGGCAGATTTTCATTTATAAAACCAGATGTATTAATTTCAGTGCCTGCAGGTGTTACATCAACTGAGCGCCGTGCGGTTATCGAGGCTGCACTAAAAGCCGGAGCTAAAAATGCCTACGTTGTGAAAGAGCCAGTGTTGGCAGCAATTGGGGCAGGTATTCCGATTCAAGAGCCATCAGGCCAAATGATTGTTGATATTGGTGGTGGCACGACAGATGTGGCAGTAATTTCATTAGGTGGAATTGTGGCTTCAACGTCAGTTAAATGTGCTGGAAATAAAATTGATGTGGCAATTACTGACTATATGAAGAAGACCTATAACTTGGCAATCGGAGACCATACTGCAGAGATTATAAAAATTGATGTTGGTTCCGCGGTCCCACTTGAGGAAGAATTAAAGATGACGGTAAAGGGCAGAGATTATGTTTCTGGACTTCCTCGTTCTGTAGAAATAAAAACAAACGAAATTGTAAAAGCTATTTCAAAGGAATTACGCGATATGGTGAAAGCAATGAAAGATGTACTACAAGACACTCCGCCTGAACTCGCATCAGATATTATTGATAAAGGTATTGTAATGACTGGGGGTACAAGTCAGCTTAGGTATTTACCCGAATTGGTTTTCCGTAGAACAGGTGTAAAAGCCGTGCTCGCAAAGGATGCCTTGTTTTGCGTAGTGAAGGGCACAGGAATTGCACTAGAGCATTTGGATGCGTATAAGAAAGTAGCCATTTCCAAGAGGTAGTTCTGATACAATTTTAGTGTGAGATACGAATATCCAATACTAAATAGAGTTTTTCACCATTTTAACGATAAAGAACACGATGTATCCGGTACATTTTTAGTTTGTTGTCAGCACCTACTTGAACCGCAATTAAAAATGTTTGAGTTTTTTATTAAATTTGGATTCGATCCTAAAAAAATATTTGTTTTGGGTAAAGCGTACTCAACAAACATTGAAGTTTTCAATGAGCTAAAGTCATTAGGTATAAATGTTTTTCAGCCGGAGTTTACAGGTAAGGCCTTTGATGTTGAGCATCGGGAGAATTGTGAAGAGATCCTTAAGAAAATACCCGAAAATACCAAAGTGATTATTCTAGATGATGGTGCAGAGTTGATTAAAACTTTTTATGACAAGGGGACCCCTATATTATTTTCAGTAGAGCAAACATCATCAGGTTTTAGAAAGCTTGAGGGTGAGAATGTATCATTTCCAATATTCAACGTTGCCAGATCATCCACAAAATTGAACCATGAGAGTCCATTCATTGCCCGCCAAGGGTTTGAAAGGCTTAAGGATTATTTTATAAATAAGGGTATAAATGATCCCTTAGTATTAATTGTCGGTCTCGGTCCAATAGGGGAAGCGATTAGTGAAATTTTTTTGCAAAATAACTTTAGAACCATGGGTTTTGATATAAAAAAGGGGCATACTGATTTAATTAATTTTATAATTAGCAAAAACCCCGATTTGATTATTGGTTGTACTGGAACAAATATTTTAAGTAAAGATGATGTTGAAAAGATTTCTATTTCAAAAAAAATGTATTTGGTGAGCGCTTCTTCATCAGATAGAGAGTTTCCGGCCGCTTATTTTAGGGTGGGCACTAACATTCATGATGATGTGGAGTACAAGAATGTAACCTTTTTAAACAATGGGTTTCCCATCACATTCAAGGGCAATAGAAATGAAAACACTCCTTTTGAGATGGAAAAAACCATAGCGCTACTTATGGGTTCGGTTCTTAATGGGGCGATAAATCAAGAATTGCCACCCGGTTTTATAGACGTTTCTAGAAACTTAGAGGAAATAATAAATAGTTGATATGCTAAATGAAATTTTAAAAAACGGATTAAATCACTCAAGAGCTTATTTAATAAGGGGTGAAAAGGAAAATATAATTTCAACAATTTTTGATGCAATTGAAAAGGAATGGGGGATTGTGGCGCAGGGCAATCCGAACATCTTAACTATCAATGGACATTTAAATGTTGATGATACACGTAGTCTCATTGAGTTTGCTTCGATGTCGCCATTCGGCGATAGCACAATTAAAGTCATTATTCTGAACACAGAAAGAATTACTCGCGAAGCACAAAACACGTTGTTAAAACTGACTGAAGAGCCAAACCAATCTTTAAGGATTTTTGTGATTATTCCAAAAGACGTAGAACTTTTACCCACTCTCCTCTCTCGTCTCGAAGATATTTCGTATGCAGTTCCTTCGGCAAGTTCAGGACAGGTCAAAACTGACGCAAGTAATTTTCTAGCGATGGGTTTGAAAGAGCGGTTTAAATTGGCAGAAAAGATAGCAAAAGATGAAGACGATACAACTCTGGATGTTTTCTTAAGAGACCTTGAGAAAAAGGTGTATAAACAAAAGTACAAAGACGAATTTGAAAAAAAGAAGGCATTTAGTGCGATAGTTTTTGCAAAAGAATCGTCAGGTTTTCAATCGAGACCAAAGAAAATGATTTTGGAGGCACTAGCAATTTCTCTACCAACAATTTAATTAAATATATTTGTACGCTTGATTATTAATTTCGAATGATATAATTTCAGTCTTATGGTTTTATCTGTGCATACACTAGTAGGGGGAGCACTTGGCGCAGTCTTGCCGGTTTCTCCTGTTGCATCTTTTGCAATTGGTTTTGTATCGCACTTTATTCTAGATGCAATTCCTCACTCGGATTATCCTCTTCAATCTCTAACTAAGAATGCTGATGATAGAGACAAAGATGTGATGTCTAAAGATGGGCGATTGGCAAATGATTTGGTTGTAAATGGTGTTGATGGGATTCTTGGCTTTTTGATTCTAACCACTCTTACATATAATTCCCCAGCTCTTTTTTCGGCAATATTGGGCGGACTCGGAGCTTGTGTTCCAGATGGTTTACAGTTTTTGCACTTTATGTTTCCTAACAATAAACCTTTGGAAGCGTTCAAAAAATTTCACGGCATTTTTCACACACCATTAAAAGTGGAAGAATTTATGGAAAAACATGTTGTGCTAGCAGTGCTTGTGCAGGGGACAATTGCTTGTTTGGCTTTACTCTCAATTATAAAAGTTATACCTATTCCTTTTTAGTTTGAAATAAAGCCGTTTTCAGCTATTATTTCCGTATGTACGATTTTTCTAACTTCAAAAAACAAGGACTCGAAACCATCGAGTGGTTAAGGCGTGAATTTACAGGTATTCGCACTGGTAGGGCTACTCCTGCAATTCTGGACAATATTTCTGTCGAAAGTTACGGCACGATGATGAAAATAAAAGAAGTAGCTTCTATTGGTATCGAAGATGCAAGAACCCTTCGCGTTTCTCCTTGGGACATGTCTCAGTCAAAAAATATTGAGAAAGCCGTGATGCTTGCAGATTTAGGACTTTCAGTCGCAGTAGATGACAAGGGCCTTAGAATTAGTTTTCCTGAACTTTCAGCAGAAAGAAGAACAGCGCTTTTGAAAGTTGCCAAAGCAAAATTAGAAGAAGCAAGGGTTGCAGTTAGGACTGAGAGAGAAAAAATAAAACGAGAAATAATGGAAGATGATGACAAGGACAGTAAATTTAGAAATACTGAAGAGTTGCAAAAATTGGTAGACGGATTTAATAGCGATCTAGAGGCAGTCTACGAAAGAAAAGAAAAAGAAATAGCAGAATAATGATTACTTTAATTCTATTTTTGGTCATTTTGAGCGTATTAGTTGCTGTGCATGAAGCAGGGCATCTCGTTTTAGCCAAATGGGTTGGCGCACGTGTAAAAGAATATGCGATTGGGTTTCCGCCAAGATTATTTTCAAGAAAATTCGGCGATACAGAATATAGTTTGAATCTAACTCCACTCGGGGGCTACGTGAATATTGCGGGAGAGGAGGGAGTAGATGAAGAGGGGGAAACGGATATTCCGTTAAATGAAAAACTTGCAAGCAAGCATCCATTTAAAAGAATTCTAGTTTTGGTTGCTGGAGTGACATCAAATGTTATTCTCGCTTGGCTTTTAATTTCTATCACGCTTATGGCCGGTTCGTACGAGCCTGTTCCTACAGGCGGATTGTTGCCAGCAAATGCACAGGTAGTGATTTTGGGTGTATCGCCAAAGTCTCCAGCAGAAAAAATTGGGCTTAAGGCTACTGATGAAATAATAAAAGTTAGTTCAGGAACACATACACTACTTCCAAAAACTTCAGAAGAGCTCGTTTCATTTTTAGAGAATTTTCAAGATGGCTCAATAAACATTGAAGTTTTAAGAAACGGAGAGAGAAAAGATTTTACAGACATTCATGCAGTAACTGGAATTGTTGATGGTAAAAAAGCACTTGGAATAGCTGTTGATACCGCAGTTATGAAAAAGTATTCGTTTTTCCCAGCACTATATAAAGGCATTGGCGTAACTGGTTCAACAATTAAGTATATTGGGGTGTCCGCAGGGCATGCATTCGTTGAGATTATTAATGGCAAAGGTGGGTTCTCAAGTGTGGCTGGACCGGTGGGAATAGGAAAAATAGTAGGTGAGGCACGCTCGCTCGGGTGGGTATCTGTAATTACTTTTGCGGCGTTTCTTTCAATTAACTTGGCAATTATTAATATTTTGCCATTTCCGGCTCTAGATGGTGGGAGAGTCATTTTCACTCTTTTTGAATGGATTACTGGAAAACCTGTGTCAACAAAAATTTCTAGGGTTGTGCACACGACAGGGTTTATAATTTTGATATTGCTAATGCTAGTTATAACAGCGCATGACATTAGTCAGTTAATAAAATAAATATGAATCCCGTAGTAGAAAATGGCATCCGAGCAACTATGAGATAATAAGTTTAATGGTAAGTCGAAATTTACAAGAAATAAAAATAACGAATATTGGCAATCCGCTCGTATAGAGCAATGCCATTTTTCACTATCGGGATGAACACTATTGAATTTCCACAAGCAGATGGGCATGAATTATTAAGAATCAGAAATGAAATTCAAAGAAAATTAATTGAGAGGGCTTTACCGACGGGGGATAATAGTGACGAAAGTAAGATTGATTGGATAAATATGAATTCAGCACAATTTGGTGAACTTTTTGATAATCAGCTAGTACAAAATCCCAATTTAATAAATGACTTTAAGGCAGATCCTGATTTACTTGTAAAAAGTTTTGAGATTATGCTCATAGGCGATAGAGAGGATGAGAAGAGTGAGGATTCAACTAAAGTTGCTGCATAGTAATAGAATATATTTTTATTAAATGTCATATTTACTAATTGTCAACGGAGGAATGATTCTCTAGAAACAAGTGTAAGTTTAGAGTACAATTCGCGTTAATTAAATGAGGCAAAGTAAACTTTTTACTAAAACAAGAAAAGAAGCGCCAAAGGATGAGGTGGCAAAAAATGCGGAGCTCCTTATTCGTGGTGGATTTATACACAAAGAGATGGCAGGAGTTTATTCATATTTGCCACTTGGGTTGAGAGTAATAAAAAATATTGAAAACATAATTAGAGAGGAAATGAATGCAATTGGTGGCATAGAAATGAAAACTTCTGTACTTCAAAATAAAGAGGTATGGGAAAAATCTGACAGATGGGATGACGAAATTGTAGATAATTGGTTTAAAACAAAATTAAAAAATGGTGGTGAGGTGGGTTTGTCGTTTACAAATGAGGAAGCATATTCAAATATTTTAAAGCAATATGTTTCCTCGTATAAAGATTTACCTGCCTATCCTTACGACTTTAAAGAAATTTTTAGAAATGAAACGAGAAGTAAATCTGGAATTATGCGAGGTAGAGAATTTTACTGGAAAGCACTGTATTCGTTTTCTAAAAATGAAGCTGAGCACAACGAATTTTATACAACAGCTACAGAGGCTTATAAAAAAATCTTTACACGTGCAGGTATTGGAGACAGAACTTATTTAACATACGCATCAGGTGGTACTTTCTCAAAGTTTTCACATGAGTTCCAAGCAGTTTGTGATACGGGCGAAGACACAATTTATATTCATACAGATGACGATGGCAAAGGGCTCCAGATGTCTGATGGTCATGCAGCTATAAATAAAGAAATCTTTTCAGAAGAGCTGAAAAAAGATCTAGGTCTTTCTGGTGATTTTCAAGAGAGAAAAGCAATTGAAGTTGGAAATATATTTTCACTGGGAACAAAATTCTCAGAACCATTTGATTTGAAATATAAGAATGAAAAGGGCGAAGACATAATGGTTTTCATGGGTTCTTATGGAATTGGCTTAGGTCGCCTCATGGGCACTATTGTTGAACTTTTGTCTGACGATAAAGGGATTATTTGGCCTAATGAAATTGCACCTTTTAAAGCTCATTTGGTTTTAATTGAAGGAGAAAATACTCGTGAAGAAGCAGATAAACTTTATAAAGAATTAACGGACTCCGGTATTGAAGTACTTTATGATGACCGCGATTTAAGGGCAGGGGAGAAGTTTGCTGATAGCGACCTAATAGGTATTCCAAATAGGGTTATTGTGAGCGAAAAGTCTCTTGAAAAAGGAGGTTATGAGTTAGTTGTGCGTTTGACGGGCACGAGTAGAATAGTGTCCGCAACGGAACTTCTAAAAGAGTTAAAGTCCTAGCATAAAAAATGGCAGAAAAGAAAGAATTGAGCTTGTGGGAGCGCATAAGAAAGTCGTTATCAAACGACATCGGTATTGATTTAGGTACAGCAAATACTCTTGTTTTTGTGAAAGGTCGTGGTGTGGTTATAAATGAGCCATCAGTAGTAGCGGTAAACCAAAAGACTGGTGCAGTGGTTGCTGTGGGAAAGGAAGCTAGAGATATGCTTGGTAGAACCCCAACACACATCACAGCAGTAAAGCCAGTAGTTGATGGTGTTATTTCGGACTTTGAAGTGACGGAGGAAATGATTTCATATCTTTTAGCACGTGCGCAAGAGGGGCATAAAAAAATATTGGGCCCTAGGGTAGTGGTGGGCGTACCATCAGGAATTACTAATGTTGAAATTCGTGCGGTTAGAGATGCCACACACAACGCGGGGGCTTCCGAGGTGCATATCGTAGAAGAGCCTATGGCTGCAGCAATTGGCATGCGACTTCCGGTAAAAGATCCTGTTGGCTCAATGGTTATTGATATTGGTGGAGGAACGACCGATGTTGCTGTGATAGCACTTTCGGGCATCGTACGTTCAAAAAATATTCGTGTGGCCGGTGATACATTTAATGAAAATATAGTTTCTTATATTCGAAACGAATTCAAAGTTTTAATTGGTCAAAAAACAGCCGAAGAAGTAAAAATGTCTATCGGTTCAGTAATGCCAGATGATGAAGGAACAGAAGCTGTTGTGCGTGGGCGTGATTTGGTAACAGGATTGCCTAGAGAAGTAGCGGTAACAGATGCAGACATACGGGAGGCAATTGGCGCATCGGTTGGTTTAATCGTTGAAGGTGCAAGAGAAGTTTTAGAAACAACTCCACCCGAAATACTTTCAGATGTAATGCACAGAGGAGTTTATCTTGCGGGAGGTGGGGCTATCTTTAAAGGTTTGGCAGAATTAATTGAACATGAACTAAAAATTCCTGTTCACGTGCCACCAGATCCACTTTTGGCAGTTGTGCGTGGAACGGCGGCTATATTAGAAGACATTTCTTATTGGGAGGATATACTTATTGCAAATGAAGACGAAATATCGCCCATCTCATAAATCCTTTAAACCTAGCAGAGAAATAATTGGTTTTGTGATTTTGCTTGTCTTTCTAATCGTATTTTCAGCCGTGCCAGTTTTGCGGGATGGAGTAATGAATTCATATTCGCATAGTGCTTGGTTTGTCAGAAATTTTACTTTGACGACCTTTCAAAAAGTTTTTTATCCTTGGGATGAAATAAATACTTCAAATTTTTCATCTACAACACAAAATGCGGAAATTCAGATTTTGAAAAAAGAAAATGATGATTTGAAAGCACTACTCGGTAGGAAACCAGTGCAACATACGATTTTGGCACGCGTTCTTACAAAACCCCCACAAGCCCCATACGACCAGTTGATAGTTGATGTGGGACTTGATGAAGGTGTATTTGATGGCGCACAAATCTATGATGACAATAACTCTCTTATAGGTGTGGTACTTGCAGCTTCACCACATTTTTCTAAGGCACAGCTTTTTTCGTCGCCAAATATTTCTACAGAGGCAGAACTTAGTAGAAAGGGTTCTGTACTATCACTTATTGGCTTAGGAGACGGCTCATTTACAGTGCAGGTGCCAAGGGATTTTGACATAAAAGAAGGGGATATATTTGTTTTGCCTGGTATAAAAAGTAAGCCTTTAGCTAGCGTAATTGAGATTAAGGGTGGCACAGAGGATTCGTTTAAAATTGCATATGCAAAAGGTTTCTTTGAGCCACGCACACTTACTTGGGTAACAATCGAATCACGAAATTAATGCTTAATTTAATTTTTAAAAGGATAGCAGTTTTTGTGGCAGTGGCGCTTTTGAGCTATTTTTTGCCATGGCAAATTACAGTGCTTATACTCCTTTCAGTTGCAATTCTCGTAAATACTCCTATTGAATATTTGTTTATTGTTATTGGAATATTTGGTGGCGGACTTTTTTGTATTATTTGGACTGTAATTTGCCTACTCGGTGTATTTGTGAGGAATAAAACGAGAATTGGTCAAGTTTTTTAGCAATAACTTATTTGGGAATGAGAATATTTAGAAACAAAAAATTAAGAAAAATATTGGAAGGTCGCAATAGGCGAGGTAGGGAAATTGACCCGCATGACGTTCTTTCTGATTTCTCAAACTTGACCGAATCAGACCTAGATAGGATGGAGGGTAGGTTAATACTTCCGATTGAACGTTCGTCCTATATTTTCTTGTTTTCAATCTTTATTATTGCCGGACTATTTGCTGTTGTACGATTAGGCAACCTCCAGCTAGTACAAGGTTTCGATTATGCAAAAAGATCAGCGACCAACTCTCTACAAAAAACCATTGTTTTTGCTAACAGAGGAATTATTTTTGATAGAAATGGAGATTTGCTCGCATCAAACGAGCCACCGGTTGAAGTCAATGGAAAACTCGAGGTTTGGAGTGAGAGAAAGTATGCGACTAGCACTGGCCTCTCAACGCTCTTGGGATATATAAGTTATCCGAAGGTAGATAGCAAAGGTAATTTTTATGATACAAATATTTTTGGTAAAGATGGAGCAGAGGAATACTTTGATGATGTCTTAGCAGGAAAAAACGGCACTTTAATAGAAGAGACTGATGCAAGAGGGAAAATCGTTTCCCAAAGTGCGATTGATAATCCGCGCGATGGAACAAACGTGACTCTTTCTATTGATAAGAATGTTCAAAATAGAATGTACGAAGAATTAAAAAATTTAGCCAATGAGAGAGGGTATGCTGGTGGCGCAGGAGTAATAATGGATATAAATAGCGGAGAAATTTTAGCACTCGCATCTTATCCGGAATTTGATTCACAGATAATGGCAAACGGTAAAGATAGAGCAGCTATCGCAAGTTTCCTTTTAAATAAACATAATCCATTTCTGGACAGGGCAGTTCAAGGTTTATATATACCTGGTTCGATTGTAAAACCATATTTAGCAATAGGGGCGCTTGAAGAAAAAATTGTTGATCCGGAAAAGCAGTTTTTAGCAAATGGTCAAATTACTGTACCGAATCCGTACGACAAAGCGCATCCAACCATTTTTAAAGACTGGAAAGTCCATGGTCTTGTGGACATGAGAAAAGCCATTGCGGTTTCTTCCAATGTTTATTTTTTCACTATAGGTGCCGGATATGAAGGGCAAAGAGGGCTAGGTATAGCAAACATTCAAAAATATATGAACATGTTTGGTTTCGGTTCAAAGACTGGAGTAGAAGTTGATGCAGAAGAGTCCGGTAACATCCCAAGCCCCATCTGGAAGGCCAAAACCTTCCCTAATGACCCAACGTGGCGCCTGGGAGATACCTACAACAGCTCTATTGGGCAATATGGCTATTTAGTAACCCCTATACAGGCCGTAAGGGCAGTGTCGGCGATTGCTAATGGTGGGTATCTAGTTAGTCCCACTATTGTTAAGAGGGGTGTCCAAAATGCACCACTTGAGGATAAATTGAATGAGAAAGGTGAAAGTTTGAAGGAGGTCAAAAAAGAAACACTTCCAGTTGCACAAGAAAATTTGCAAATAGTCAGAGAGGGTATGAGGAAGGGTGTTTTGGAAGGGACTGCAGTTGGTTTAAATATTCCGCAAGTTGTTGTAGCTGCAAAAACAGGAACTGCTGAATTGGGTGTTACTAAGGAATCTGTAAACTCTTGGACCACAGGATTTTTCCCGTACGACAAGCCAAGGTTTGCTTTTGCCATCGCGATGGAAAAAGGTTCTCGCTCAAACACTGTTGGCTCTACATATGCAATGAGAAGAGTGTTGGAATGGATGAGTATATACACACCACAATATTTGCGCAGTGAATAAGAGTATAAGATGTACGAGTAATTAATTTAAAATATTTATGACAAAATTGACATCACTATTTCTTCTGCGTTTAAGCTTGGGTTTTTATTTTTTATATGCTGGATTTTCAAAAATTATAGACCCCACCTGGTCTGCGGTTGGATATCTGAATGGCGCTCAAGGGTTTTTAAAGCCACTTTATAATTACTTTGCAGGTGCGAATGTTTTGCCGATTATAAATGTTTTGAATGAATGGGGGCTTGCATTAATCGGCTTAGCGCTAATTTTAGGATTGGCAACCAGATTCGCTTCATTTTGTGGAATTATCCTAATGGCACTCTATTATTTAGCATTGTCTTTTCCGTATCCAGATGCACACTCTTTAGTCGTTGATCAGCATATTATTTTTATTACAATTTTTCTTGTGATAATTGCGCTGAGGTCGGAAGACAAAATATCTTTGCTCCCTAAATTAAAGAACTCATTACCAAAAATTTTCCAGTAGATTTTATCGGAAAATCCTATAATTTGTGTTAGGTTTTTTGCCTAAAACTTTAGTATGTTGCGGTGCCAAAATATCAAGTATTTGCTTGCTATTTTGGCATTTTGGGTGGTATTAAAGCATTTAGTCTCACTATACTTTGACAGGAGCCAATAAGTCCATATAATTGCCGAGATAATGAAGGAAGAAGGAATATTTCTAACAAAAGATAAGCTCTCAGAATTTAAGGCAGAGCACGAGTTTCTAACTCGAACAAAACGCAAAGAAATTGCAGAGGCATTGGAGTATGCAAAGGCTCTTGGTGATTTATCTGAGAATGCCGAATATCATGAAGCTCGTGGTGAGCAGGCATCTATTGAGGACAGAATTGCAAAACTTGAGCAAATCATAAAGTCGGCTGTGATTATTGAAAATCACAATACAAAAGAGGTTTCAATAGGTTCAACTATAAAAGTAAGGAAAGAAGGCGATAAGGAAAAGAAAACCTTTATTATCGTTAGTCCAGAAGAGTCTGACCCAAAGACAGGAAAAATTTCAGTTAAATCACCCGTTGGACAAGCTACATTAGGAAAGAAGAAGGGGGATGAATTCTCAATTAAAACCCCAGGCGGCGAGGTGACCTACGAAATTCTTAGTATAGAATAGACTCATGGCATCTTTAGAGGAGATACGTAATGAGCGTCTAAAAAAACTCCACCACTACGAGAGTGTTGCTCAAAGTGCGTATCCTGTCACAACAAAAAGAGATTTAACTTTGAACGAAGTCTCTGAATCATTCACAAAACTCTTAAAAAGGGTAAAACCTTTGACAATCGTCGGACGTGTTATGTCGCTACGACCACAAGGTAAAATAATTTTTTTTCATATTGATGATGGTTCAGCAAAATTTCAGGGAATGCTTAAGCAAGGGGAGCCAAAAGGGATTTCTGATGTAGATTTTGATTTGTTTTCAGAGACAGTGGATGTAGGGGATTTTGTTGAAATTTCAGGGAAATTATTTCTAACAAAAAGAAATGAGAAAACACTACAAATAACCTCATGGAGAATGTTGTCGAAAGCGCTCCGTCAATTGCCAGAGAAATGGCACGGACTTCAAGATGTTGAAGAGAGGTTCAGACATAGATATTTGGACACATTAATGAATGAGGAGATTAGAGGCCGCTTCTTGAAAAGGGTAAAAATGATTGAGGCGATTCGAGAATTCTATATAAAAGAGGGTTTTGTAGAGGTTGAATTACCAATGCTTCAGCCATTAGCAGGAGGTGCAACAGCAAGGCCATTTACGACCCATCACAATGCTTTTGATATAGATTTCTACTTACCTGTTGCTCAAGAGTTATATCTAAAAGAGCTTTTGGCTGGGGGATTTTCAAAAGTTTTTGAAATGGGGCGTAGGTTTAGAAATGAAGGCATAGACGTTACTCACAATCCAGAATTCACAATGCTTGAATCAAATGAGGCATATGCGGATGCTAGGACTCAGATGGAGTTCATTGAAAACCTACTTCGATTTGTAGTAAAGAAAGTAGTTGGAAAAACCGCCATTTCTTTTGATGAGAACTCAATCGATTTTAAAAAGAAATTTACTGTTGTCACCTTTTATGATTTGCTAAGAACGCATGCGTTAATCTCTAATCCAGATACTATTACACGCGAGGAGGCCAAAAATGTAGCACTACGTTTAGGAATAGACATAGCGCCACAAGAATCAATTGAAAAGATTCTGGACAATATATATAAGAAGACAGCACGACCAAAACTTATTCAACCAACATTTATTATTGACTATCCGGTAGCAATGAATCCTTTTGCGAAAAGAAAAGAAGATAACCCAGCACTCATTGATAGGTTTCAGCTAGTAGTAGGTGGTGTAGAAATTGTTAATGCATTTTCAGAATTGAATAATCCAATCGACCAGAAAGAAAGATATTTGGCAGAAGACAAAAAGAAAAAAGAAGGCGAGCACGAAATTTCTCCATCAGATATGGAATATTTAGAGGCGATGGAATATGGAATGCCACCAAATGGGGGAATTGGAATTGGAATTGACCGTTTGGCAATGCTTTTGACTGATGTTAAAAACATTAGAGAGGTAATTCTGTTCCCGACGTTACGACCAAAAGTTAGAGAGTAATACATTTTCCGATAGCGAGGAGCGAGTCGTGAAGCAAGGAAGTTTCTTGCTTATTTCGCACGAGCGACGAAGATGTATCGTAATCGATACATTAAGACCGCTATTAAAGGACTAGTTTCTTTGTTAGCGCTAAGGAAATAGGACTTGACAATTATTTAATTTGGTGCTAAGCTATTACCTAGTAGCTCTAAAACAACCCTCCAGGAGGCGAATTGTCACTGGTAAATGTCTTCATTTGGGTGTCGTTTATCTTCTCGTTTGGCGCGTACATTCCGTACATCTACGCCATCCTGAAGACACGCGACACGGCGAATTGTGTTCGTCCGCATCGGGCGACGTGGTTCGTGTGGTGGATGATTGACGCCAGTATGACGTTTGCACTGGCATCAGCTGGATCCTGGAACGCTGTGCCGATGTTCAGCGCATTCGTACTAGGTTCGAGCATTGTCCTCATTCTGTCAGTCAAAAACGGAGTGGGTGGCTTTGCAAAGCTGGACATCATCTGCGTGCTGATTGCGCTAGTCGGGCTTGCGGTGTGGAGAATGAATGCCCAGGGCAATCCGGAAGTTGCCGTTCTGGCTAACATGCTAGCCGGCACCACCGGCACCATCCCGAACATCATCAAGGCATACCGCGATCCGGAGTCAGAAGACTTGACTGCGTGGACGATGTTTCTCATCGGTGGATTCTTCAACTCGTTGACGATTCCAGAGTTCACGCTAATCAGGGCAGGTGGTACGCTGTTGGTTTTCGGTCTTCAGATCTGCCTGTTCACAGCCCTTGTCTTGGGGAGGAGAGCACACAAGAAGTGAGAAGAGAAGATACATAGAGCGCCGGAATCCCAAGCGGGTTCCGGCGCTTGTTTTTATATTTAAATTACCTAGCAAAGCGAGCAGAATAGGACCCCCCTATCTTTAAAAAACAGGCGGCGGGAGTATGGATACTTCGGCACCATTGACACCAAGTTTTTTTAATTCTCTAAGTGGAAATAAATGTGAAAATGTGGATAAGATTGTCATCGAGTGGGATGAAGTGGGACTATAATACTATCTAGTGGGATGAAGTGGGATACCCGCTAAAAAGTGTCTCGGCTATCCGAGATTTATAAAAAAGCCAAATGTTAATCGGAGAATTTACACATGCACTTGATGACAAAAAAAGAATTTCTTTGCCATCCAAATTTCGAAAAGAAATTGGAACAAAAATTGTCGTCACTTATGGCCTAGACAAATGTCTTTGGCTTTTTCCGGTTAAAGCTTGGCAACAATTATCTTCAAAGCTCGCAAACTTGGGACTTGGACAAGCAGACAATCGTCAATTCACAAGAGCAATGTTTGGAGGGGCTGGTGAGATAGACGTGGATTCAGCCGGAAGAATTCTTTTGCCAGAATATTTGTGCGATCACGCTGGGCTTAAGGCAAAAGTAGTATTTGTTGGAATTCACGACAGGGTGGAATTGTGGAATGAAAAAGAGTGGCAGATACACAAGAAGAAGGCACTTGGGAAAGCAGACCAACTTGCAGAAAAACTTGGAAATCTAGGAACGCTCTAACATGGCAATTCATAAACCAGTTCTTTTACAGGAAACAATTACAAATCTGAAGTTGTCCGCAGGAATGGTTGTTGTAGACGGAACGCTTGGAGGGGGTGGACATGCTAGAGAAATTATAAAAAGCATTGCTCCAAACGGAACCCTTGTCGGCGTTGATGTTGATAACAATACGCTGGATAAAACAAAATCAGAATTGGAAGTATTTGCTAAAGAATTATCAGTACATGCGATTTTTGCAAATGATAGTTTTAGAAATCTAAAAGAAATTACTTCTAACGCAAGTCTTCAAGAAGTAAATGCAATTCTTTTAGACCTAGGTTTCTCTAGCGATCAAATGGATTTGTCTGGCAGGGGCTTTTCTCACCAAAGAGATGAGCCTTTGCAAATGAATCTCGCAACAACCGAAGGAATTACTGCACTCGACATTGTAAACACTTGGGATGAGGCCGGAATAGAAGAAATACTAAGGGACTACGGCGAGGAGCAATTTGCAACAGAAATAGCAAAAAAGATTTGTGAAGTGCGAGAGCAAGCGCCAATAATGAAAACGACAGACTTGGTACAAGTAATAATGAGCGCAACTCCAAGTTGGTATCATCACAGAAAAATTCATCCTGCGACAAAAACATTTCAAGCATTGCGGATTGCTGTAAATGATGAGCTAGGGGCGTTGAGGGAGTTTTTGCAACAAGTACCAAGTGTCATTGCTTCAAAGGGGCGCTTAGCAGTTATTAGTTTCCACAGTTTAGAGGACCGTATTGTAAAGCTTCAGTTTGTGGCTTGGGAAAGAAGTGGAATTGCAAAAAGGGTTAATAAAAAAGTAATCAAGCCAGAAAGGGAAGAAGTTTTAACGAATCGAAGGTCTAGGTCGGCAAAACTGCGGGTATGTGAGTTTATTTAATAAATATGAAAGCAATAGCAACAATACAAAAGGGTAGATACACAGCACATGTATTAATGGGTGTCGCTTTTGCCTTTGTACTTATTTATATTTTAAGCACTTTTTCAATTGTTAAAAATACTGCAATGCGCGCACAGGCACAAAATGAAATAAATAAATTATCTGGTTCTGTTGGTGACCTTGAATTCACTTATATAAGCATGAAAAACTCATTAACAAATGAAAGTATAGCTAGTGTTGGGTTAGAGCCAGTTTCTAATATTGCTTATATTTCAAGATCAGCAGGCATATCTGCACTTGCAGTTAGAACTCAATAATTTATGGCGTACCAATCTGGAAGAATCAGATGGTTTTCCATTATCATCTTTAGTTTCGGACTGTTGCTCGTAGGCAGGTTGTATTTTTTGCAAATTGTACAGGGTGAAGACTTTAAATCATTAGCAGATAAACAGTATGTTCGCTCCACATATGATTACTTTGACAGAGGTTCAATTTTTTTTACAAGTAAAGGCGGCAATTTAGTTCCGGCAGCTTCACTTAAGACTGGGTTTATTTTGTCTGTGCACCCAGATGAGATGACAGATGTAGAAACAGCTTATGAAAAAACAAATAATTTAATAAGCATTGATAAGAACGACTTTACAACTAAGGCTTTGAAGAAGGGCGACCCAGAAGAAAGATTGCTAACTAAATTAGATAAGGGTGTTGCAGATAAGATTGACGCATTAAAAATAAAAGGCATTCATCTCGCACAAGAGAGATGGAGATTCTATCCTGGAAACACTTTAGCTGCGCATACGTTGGGTTTTATTGGTTATGATGAAAAAAGTAATTTAAACGGTCGCTACGGATTAGAAAGGTTTTATGAGAATACTCTAGGGAGAAATAATAGTGACGCTTACACAAATTTTTTTGTAGAAGTTTTTAGCGGAATAAAAAAGGTATTAGTACAAGGCGAGTCACTTGAAGGAGATATCGTCACAACAATAGAACCATCTGTACAGGCATATTTAGAAAATCAATTACAAGGAGTAATTAATGATTGGCATTCAGAATACGCTGGGGGAATAATTATGGATCCAATCAACGGTGAAATTTATGCAATGGCCCTTGTTCCAACATTTGATCCGAATAATGTGCAAAAAGAAAAATCAGTTGCAGTATTTCAAAACAAATTGGTTGAAAGTGTCTACGAAATGGGATCTATTGTAAAACCCTTAACAATGGCTGCTGGCATTGATGGTGGAGTAGTTACGCCCCAGAGTACATATTTTGATGCGGGAAGTGTAACTTTGAATGGCAAGACAATATCAAATTACGACCACAGGGGTAGAGGTCTTATACCTATGCAAGAGGTTTTAAACCAATCTTTAAATACAGGAACGGTTTTCGTGGCTACAAAGCTTGGTAGAGAGCAATTCACAAAGTATATGAAGGCGTACGGGCTAGGGCAGGAGACCGGTATAGACCTCCCAAACGAAACACACGGCCTAATTAACAACTTAGATAGCAAGGTTGAAGTTGACTATGCAACTGCAGCTTTTGGGCAAGGTATAGCAATAACCCCGATCGAGACTATAAGAGCACTAGCCTCACTCTCAAATGGTGGCTTTTTAGTAAACCCTCATATTGTTAAGCAAATTAACTACAAACTAGGGGGTGAAAAAGTGATAGTGCCTGACCCAAGTTTAAGAATATTAAAACAATCAACATCTGAGGCCATAACTTCTATGCTTATAAAGGTTGTTGATACGGCCCTTCTCCATGGGCAAGTTAAACAAGCAAACTATAGTATCGCTGCTAAAACTGGCACAGCGCAAGTTGTAAGAGGAAAGGTTTATGCTACAGATGAGTATTTGCATTCATTTTTTGGTTATTTTCCAGCTTACAAACCGCGTTTTATAGTTTTTCTATTCAATATGTATCCTAAAAATGTTCAATATGCATCAGAAACTCTGACACATCCATTTATTGACATTGCAAAGTTTTTGATAAATTATTACGAAATTCCACCAGATAGATAATTTATGAAACAAGCAACAAAAGAGCATTTTAAGCAAATAGTAGTCATCGTTTTAACACTTTTGTCAAAAAAGGTTTTAAAAAAATATAGTCCCAAAATAATCGCTGTTACAGGATCGGTGGGCAAAACTACAACAAAGGATGCAGTTTATTCTGCAATTGCTCCATTTAAAAATGTTAGAAAAAGTGAAAAAAGTTTTAATAGTGAAATTGGGATTCCTCTAACGATTTTGGGTTGTAATAACGCATGGTCGAATCCGCTTTTATGGTTTGAAAATTTTCTTAAAGGAATAATTTTAATTGTTTTTAAAAAACAATATCCAGATTGGTTGGTATTAGAGGTTGGTGCGGATAGGCCAGGTGATATAAAAAAAATATCTGAGTGGCTTAAACCCGATATTGTTATTTTAACTAAACTACCCGATATACCTGTTCATGTTGAATATTTTTCTAGCACAGAGGATTTGATAATGGAAAAAATAAATTTGGTTGCCGCACTAAAAAAGGGTGGATTGTTGATTATAAATGCTGATGATGAAAATCAGCTAAAAGCTGTCAAGAGCTTTGATTGCAGGAAGATGACTTATGGAACAAGTGACGCCGATATGCAGGTGAGTACGGTACTCATAAATTATGCAATCAGCAACGACATAGAGCTACCGATTGGAATCACATTTGAATTAATCTTTGGTGATAGCAAGACTTCTATAAACATTGATAACATACTAGGAAATCATGTTGCTTTGGCTTGCGCAGCAAGTGCAATGGTCGCAATTGAGTTAGGTATAGATTTTATGGGAGTTAAAAAAGGTTTATCAATGTTTGATAGACCTAAAGGCAGAATGAATCTCATTGATGGCCTAAAGAATACGTCAATAATTGATGATAGTTACAATTCTTCGCCGGTAGCCGTTGAGGAAGCATTAAATACCTTAAAAGAACTAAATTGCACAGGTAAAAAAATAATTGTGATGGGAGACATGTTGGAATTAGGTAGCTTTACAAATGGAGAGCATTACAGATTGGGTAAATTAATGGCTCAAGTGGGCGACATTTTAATAACAGTTGGCATAAGAGCAAAATTTTTTGCAGAAGGCGCGCTTGATGCTGGTATGAGCGAAAAAAACATCTTTCAATACGAAAATTCACAAAAAGCAGGGCAAGAGGTACAAAACATTATGGATAATGGCGATATTTTGCTAGTTAAGGGTTCACAGGGTGTAAGAATGGACAGATTTGTTGAGGAAGTAATGGCTAATCCAGAACTTAAAAATGAACTTTTGGTTCGGCAAAGTATTGAGTGGGAAAATAGATAACAGTTTTACTGTTTTTAGAATTTTTGTAACCTTGTACACCGCCAAGCTATTGATGTGTAGGCCAAAAAAGCGAAGCAAAGTATATGTATGATCCACCTGCAACATCCTATATGTTAATAACCGCTCTAATACTTTTGTCACGTGGCTGGTAAATACAATGCGTAACTGGTATTTTATGAAAATATAGTTAGATGAAACATAGATATAAATACATAGTTTTGATTCTGATTATTGCAATTTTTATTATTGTTGCATTTATTTATACTTCGGATAAATGTGTAAACAAGAATTTTTTTATAAATCCATATCTAAAATGTCAAACAGATGATGTAGTTGCAAAAGGAGAATATAGAAACTTTAAAGTGAAATTGCAGGAGTATATAGATCAAAAAACTAGAAACGGAGAGCTAGACGACATTGGTATTTGGTTTAGAGATCTAGAGTTTGGTCCAACGTTTGGAATTAATGAAAGAAAGGATTTTGTACCGGCTAGCTTACTGAAGTTGCCATTAGCACTGACTTATTATGATCTAGCATCTACAAATCGCGACCTGCTTGATGAAAGGTTAATTTTTCCATCCAATTTACCACCAGTACCAGTACAAACATTTAAACCTATAGAAAGGCCAGAATTAGGTAAGTCATATACAATTTCTGAACTTATTCGTTTTATGCTTGTGTATTCAGATAATGTCTCTGCACAAATGCTCTATGACAACCTATTACAAAACTACCAAGACGCACAACCGTTAAAGGAAACATATAGAGATATGGGAATTATTGATGTAAGCCATAATTTTGATGAAGTTAGTGTAAATACTAAAGGTTATGGTTCTATTTTTAGATTATTGCACAACATATCATTTCTTAATGTAGGCGATTCTAATACAGTATTAGAATTACTCAGTGAATCGGACTTTAAATTGGGATTAGTTGCTGGCGTGCCACCAGAAATAAAAGTAGCGCACAAATTTGGTGAAAGGGTGCTAGAGGGAAATGCAGGAAAAGAGTTGCACGATTGTGGAATAATCTATTATCCACAAAATGCGTATGCACTGTGCGTAATGACTAAGGGTAATGATTTCAAGCAGCTATCTAAAATCATTGCTGATATTTCAAAGATGGTTTATCAAGAATTTGACTCAAGAAAGCTAAACTAATTGAATAATGCATGGTTAATTGTGGTCACGAATCACTAAATATTTTATTCTTGCAGATAAAATATAAGTGTTCGCGACCCCGGCTCGGTAATTTCCCTGCGGGAAATTATACCAGCGCCCTCACAAATTGCCCGCAGGCAAAGCAGTTTGCCTGCTTCCTGCAATTTGTGACCCTACAGAGAATCGAACTCTGGTTTGAGCCTTGAGAAGGCTCCGTCCTAGCCGCTAGACGATAGGGCCTGATGTTTCAGGATACATTGTTTTATAATGTGATTCAAATGAAAAAAGATTTATTTAAAGAAAGAGTGCTAAAGGTGGTCCGCGATATTCCAAAAGGAAAAACACTTTCGTATGGAGAAGTTGCAAAATTTTCAGGCAATCCCGGGGCAGCACGGGCAGTTGGGACATTGATGAAAAATAATCATGACAAAACGGTTCCTTGTCATAGAGTTATTAAATCAAATGGGGAAGTGGGTGAGTACAATAATGGTGGACCAAATAGAAAGCGCGCCCTACTCCGTAGAGAGGGCGCGCAAGTCTGACGAGCAACGACACTAGTGGCAGTTGATGTGAGGGTATGTGCTGTAACCCTCAACACTGATACTGCTCACCCTGTCGCTCACCAATGTGCACTGCAACAGGAAGTCGTCGTACTTGTTGTGAAAACGCACGTCGCCTGTCCATTGGTGAGCATGCGGTCCGGTCATCATCCCTTCGGTGACCTGAGACACTTCCAGTTCAAGCACAACCTGAACTGGTCTGCTGTGGGCCTGCAACTTGAAAGTCGCTGGTCCGATGTAGAGCGTGCCGGCGTCATCGGTCAGGTTCTGCACCGAGACTGGGAATTTCTTCGGTACCGTTTGCGTTCCGCAAGCGGTAAAAAAGATTGCCAATCCGAGGAGGATGCAGTACGGATTACCAAACAACTTTCTCATATCTGCCTCCGTGAAGATGTCTGGTACAACTATACACCCAATTTAACATGGTGTCAAGTAGAAAATTTGAGTTGAATAATACCTCTAAACAAAGCCACAAAACTGTTATAATTTTGATATGGAAATAGTTCCGGGACAAGAAGGGATGCCAACTCCAAACGAGGAATTAACATATCTTCACGAGCAATTAAATCAAATAAAAAGAGATACTCCCCATGAAAATGAGGAGGGCATTTCAAAAAATATAATAAAAAATTATGCTGCCTCGACTCCAAAAGAATTATTTGGTGCGCGGCACAACATAGATGAGACAGTGATTGCTGGCATTGCGCTGAAGTTAAAACCAGAGACGCACGATGACAGAATGGAAGAGCTTTATAGAATTATTGAAAGTAAAGGCGTTTATTCGGCTTTGAAAATTGTTGAGAAGGTCAATGAACCACATTTAGAAGATGATTTTCACAGATTTGTTTCCGAGCTCATTCGTGAAGGGCACGGTGTAAGGGGATTGAAAGAAAAGACGGATCTAGGACAGTCAGTTAGAAGGACTTTGTTTCAAATTGAAATTCCTAAAATAATTGCCGAGCAACACGGAGGAACAAAAGATTTATTTCAAAAAATGGAGGGCGTTTACACGGCCCTTCAAGGGGATGCAAAGGACAGAGAAACAGTAGTTTTAGAAATTGCTAACTCATCTGGCAATGAAGAGCTTGTATTTTATGCTGCAGTGCCAATTGCATGGGCAAATCGTTTTGAAAATTTGGTAAAGACGGCATACCCAGAGGCAAAGATTACAGAAGCACTAAATGACTTCAACATTTTCACCCCAAAAAGTTCGGTTTCAATTTCAACTGCAGAGTTAAGCCAATCAAGCGCACTGCCCATACAAACATATAGCGCTATCGAACACGACCCGATGAACTTGATACTTGGTTCATTTGGCAAATTAAGTAAAGAAAATGAGGGTGCGCTAGTACAAATAATCTATGGCGCAAATTCAGAATATTTTGCAAAGGAAGTTTTAGACAAGAAAAATGCCATAGAAAAAGGTGAAAACCCAAAGGAAGTATTAAAGGATAGGGGAGTTGCGGCAACTGTGTTTAAGACAATTTTTGAGGCATTTAAAAGTTCAAAAGCACCAAAGCCAGAAGATATTGCAAGAAAAGAGGCGCAAGCGGGCAGTAAGTTTGCAGTCATTATAGATAAGTTAAATAAAAAAATAGCTAGACCAATTCTTCCAGTATGGATAAGGGTTGTAGCATCTGCGGGTAATGCCGGTAGAGCAGAAACTATTCGTGCCGACATTGAATCCACCTTCAAACAATTTTCAGAGCCACAAGGAAACAGTTTTGTATTTAAAAAAGTAAAATTACACGATTACAAAAGAGCAGTTAGGGCTATTTCTTTTCGACTTTCGTCATTTGGCACACCAATTTATTTGAATACAGAAGAATTGGCCACTATTTTTCATTTTGAATCGTCAAAACTTACAAGTTCTGGCTCATTAAAAATCGCAAAAAGCGTTTCAAGAAATGCCCCTGTTGATTTGCCCCAGACAGGAATTCTCTTGGGCGTAAACGGAGAGGGTTCTCAACAAAGGAGTGTTTATTTAAGTGACGAAGATAGGTTGAGACATTTATATGTCATAGGACAAACAGGTACAGGTAAATCTACACTTTTAAAAAACATTGTTATTCAGGATATAGAAAAAGGGTACGGTGTTTGTTTTATGGATCCGCACGGCTCTGACATTGAAGAAATTTTATCTAGAATACCTGCTGATAGGCAAAAGGACGTCATTTATTTTGATCCAGCAAATCTAGACAGGCCAATGGCTTTAAATATGCTCGAGTACGATGAAGCTTTTCCAGAGCAGAAAACATTTGTTGTCAACGAGCTTTTTGCGATTTTCCAAAAACTATATGGTGCTGTCCCTGAATCAATGGGTCCAATGTTCGAACAATATTTTAGAAATGCAACTCTACTTACGATAGAGGATCCCGAATCTGGCTCTACACTTCTTCATGTGGCCCGTGTTCTCTCCGATAGAGCATATAGAGAATTAAAGTTGTCGAAGTGTAAAAACCCAGTTGTTGTTTCTTTCTGGCAAAACATTGCGTCAAAAGCTGGTGGAGATGCGAGCTTGGCAAATATCGTACCTTACATAACATCAAAGTTTGACGTTTTCCTTGCAAACGATTATATGCGCCCAATCATTGCTCAAGAAAAATCGTCCTTGAGGTTTAGAGAAATTTTGGATAACAAATCAATCCTTTTAGTAAATCTTTCGAAGGGGAGGCTGGGCGAAATCAACAGCAATCTTCTCGGTTTAATTATTGTTGGAAAAATTTTAATGGCCGCATTTTCTAGAGTAAATATCTCAGACAGCGAAAGGACAATGTTTAACTTGGTCATTGATGAATTCCAGAATGTTACAACGGACTCTATAGCAACTATCTTTTCAGAAGCACGAAAGTACAAGCTGTCACTGACGGTTGCCCACCAATACATAGCTCAGTTATCAGAAAATATAAGCAAAGCAGTTTTTGGAAACGTAGGAACTCTGGCCACATTCAGAGTCGGTAGTGATGATGCGGAATATTTGGAAAAGCAATTTACTCCAGCATTTACAAAAACGGATTTGTCTAACTTGCCAAATGGAGTTGCTGCTTTGAAACTTTTGGCCAACGGTAAACCACTTGATGCTTTCGATATAAAAACCTATGGATTTGAAAGAGGCACAGCCGATACGGACAAACTCAAAAATGATTCAAGTGAGCGGTACGGCAGAAACAAAGAAGAGGTTGAAAAAATAATTAACGAGTCATTTTCAAACTTATAATTTAGACAGAAAAAGAGGCGCCCCGCTGGAGCGCCCCTTTGTTTTTCAGTCGGCTTGCTGTCGATGCGACAGCTGATACAGACAAACTCGCGATGCGAGATGCCGCTCTGTGAAGCCCCGTCCCTCGCCGACCGAGGTGAATCGTCTTACACTGTGCCCCACACTTCCTTGATGAGAAGGGGGATCCAATGAGGTCCGACTCCGGAGCCAGATCTGAGCCGTTAGCCCGCCCAGTCTCCATAGCTCTTGTACAACCCAACAAGAACTACCGCTATGATCGTTCTTGTCAGTCTTGCATATGTATAATAACAAACAATATATTGTTTGTCAAGTCAAGGGTGTATATAAATAAAATACGGCCTAAAACAAAGACTCTACGATTGTCTTTACAACAGTGCTATCAGCATTGCCATTTAGCTCTTTTATGACCGCTCCCATAAGTTGTCCAGATTTAGCTTTATCAGTAATACCTAGTTCAGTTTTTTTAGCCTCAGCAACTTTCTTGATTTCTTCGGCTGATGCTTGAGCGGGGAGATAAGAAGAGATAATCTCTAATTCTTTTTTTTCCACATCTGCTAAATCCGCTCTGCCTCCTTTAGTGAATTGCTCTATTGAATCTTTTCTTTGATTTGCTAAACGTTTCAATACAGTGAGAGCAATCTCATCGAGCACTGCTTCATTTGGTTTTTTTCCCTTAGCGACTAACTCATTAGTAAATCCGGCAATAAGACCACGCAATGTGAGTGTTTTTACAGAATCCTTTGCTTTCATGGCTTCCATTAGTTGGCCTTTTATTGTTTCCTCGATAGACATAGGGCCATTTTAGCATATTTGGTATAATGTTTTTGTGAATACATTCCTCATAATAGTTGTGGCTTTGGTGCTAATTATTCAAATTGCTCTTTTTTTACGAGTATCTAAAAGTAAGGAAAAGGTACCAAATGATGGACTTCTTTTACTTCAAAACCAACTTTCAAACCTAACACAGTCAATTGATGACAGACTTTCAGATTCTGCAGATGCGCTGACCAAGACAGTAGAGAGACAAACAGATCAATCGCTAAAAATAATTCGTGATGTTACAGAACGCCTTACAAAAATAGATGAAACAAGTAAGCAGTTCACTACATTTGCAGGACAGCTTCAGGATCTTCAAGATGTTTTAAAAAACCCAAAACAAAGAGGAATATTGGGCGAATACTATTTAGAAACACTTTTAAAAAATGTTTTACCGCCAGATGGATATCAAATGCAGTATGAGTTTAAGGATGGCTCAATTGTTGATGCCGTTGTCTTTGTAAAAGAAAGAATTATTCCTGTAGATTCAAAGTTTTCATTAGATAACTATCGCCGTCTTGCAGAGGAAAAAGATTCTAATAGAAAAATCGAACTAGAAAAAGCATTTGTTAGTGACTTAAAACTCCGCATTTCTGAAACTGCAAAATATATAAAACCAGAAGAGGGGACTATGGATTTTGCATTTATGTTTATTCCTCACGAGGCTATTTATTATGATTTATTAATAAATAAAGTTGGTGAAATTACTGGTGAGACAGAAAACCTCATTGAAAGAGCCGCACGTAAGTACCATGTCATTATTGTTTCTCCCACATCATTTCTTGCCTATCTGCAGACAGTTTTGCAGGGCTTGCGTTCACTTCAAGTTGAGGAAAAGGCAAAAGAAATTATTAAAAATGTTGATGATTTGCGCAAACACTTGGGTGCATATGCTGAATATCATTCAAAGCTTGGAAATGCACTTGGTACGGTGGTAAATCACTATGGGAAATCCTCAAATGAGTTCAAAAAGATAGATAAAGATGTCCTAAGGCTTACCGAAGAAAGGATAGGAATAGACCTTCCGGAGGTAGATAAGCCCGAACTTGATAGTCAGAGGGTCGCTTAGAGTATGCCTTGAAAAGAGCACGAAAATTTTCTGCTGAAAATTTTCTCTGTTCGTTGCCGTCGCTCCTGCCAAGGCTTTTTCAAGGCATACTCTTCGCTTTGAATGACTTGGGAAAGTTTCTAAGACCCCCTTGCAAGGCCTCAAAAAGCCTGTAGAATGACCAAACTATGACAGAAGTAAAGGTAGCTAAAAAGAGCGCAAAAAAGAGCCCAAAGAAAGCCTCCGAGGGCGCTTTTGCAGTAATTGAAACTGGCGGAAAGCAATACATTGTTCGCAAGGGTGATGTATTAAAAATTGAAAAACTTGAGGGCGAGTCAGGAGAAAAAGTATCTTTTGATAAAGTCCTTCTCCATTCAGAAGGTGATAAGACAACAATTGGGACACCGTATATAGCAGGTAAAAAAGTTGAGGGTGAATTGATAGCTCAAGGCAGAGCAAAGAAAATTCTAGTTGTTAAATTTAAACAAAAGTCACGCTATATGAAGAGAAATGGCCATCGTCAACCATTTACAGAGATAGAAATTAAATCAATCTAGGCATAATCAAAAGAACTCCCATCAGGGAGTTCTTTTGATTATGCTGCTATTCCGTCTGTTGAATCTAGTTTTTTTGAAACAAGTAGCTTGGCTTGTGAGCCCATAGGTGAGAATGCATCGATTCTCTGTAAATCATCATTCGTTTCTGCGAGTTCGGCTGCAGAAAGTGCCAGACTCTCCCAATCATGTTTTATTTTATCTCGCTCTATGTCATTTTCAGCTAAAATAAATTTTTGCTGGAATACCATCAATGATTCAATCATTTTAGGCACATCCAATACATGCATGTCAGTTAGCGTAAATCTGTCTAAGTCGCTATCATCGAAAATGTGTGTTTTGTGTGATTCACTCATATTACCTTTCTACTAATTATAGCGTTTTTTAGAGTTTCTGGGTCAGCATATTCAAGTTCAGTTCCAGTAGATAACCCGCGACCAAGGGAGGTAATTTTTAGGTTTGGAAAACCTTTCTTCAGCTCGCCAGTTAGCCATTCAATGGTGTAGTCGCCGTCTGGCGTCAAATCTGAAGCCAGTATAACTTCTTTTAATTCTTCTCCCATTTTTTTAATACGATTACAAAGCTCGTTATATCGCAAGTGTTTTTTGGGATCTTCGTCCAATACGGATAATGTATTTCCAATTAAAAAATACATACCTTTATATGCGCCAGAACTTTCTATGTGTAGAAAGTCGCTATCTCTTGGCACTACTAAAAGGGTTGATTTATCTCTCGAAGTTTCTGCGCAAGTTTTGCAAATTATTTTCTCAGCTCCACGGCCAAGAGGGAAAATACGGAAACATTCATGACATGTCGCGATGCCAGCCTTTAGGCTCTGAATATGCTCCGAAAGGCGAGCTAGGTATTGTGGTGATTGATGAGCAAGAAAATATGCAAAACGCTTGGCCTGCTTTGGGCCAATTCCAGGAAACATTCGAAGCATTTCTTCTAAATCTTCAAAAGGGGACATGTGTGTATTTTAACCTATGCTTTATCAAATTCTTCTTCTGCACCACCATAACTGCTTCTGTCAATTTCGTTGAAGCTAGTTTTTTGGTTATCAAATTGCATTACTACAGAGCCCACAGGGCCGTTTCTGTGTTTTGCAATGATAATTTTCTTTTCAGACATTTGTGGTCTATGTCCTGCCTCATCTCTTTTATCGTCGCCGTGAATAAACATCACCACGTCGGCATCTTGCTCAATAGAACCAGAGTCACGAAGGTCGGAAAGTCGTGGTTCACCGCCTCTTTTTTCCACATCACGAGATAACTGTGAAAGTGCAAGAATCGGTATATTCAATTCACGAGCAAGATGTTTTAAGGAGCGTGATATTTCTGTTACTTGTTGCACTAGTGAGTCTGATGCACGTGAGTTAGAAGGCGACATAAGCTGAAGGTAGTCCACTATCAAAAGTTTTAATCCTTTTTCCATTTTCAATTTTCTGGCAGCCGAGCGCATTCGCATAATTGTGTTTCCGGGTTGATCATCTATGTATATTGGAGCGCGAGACAAGTCGTCCAAGGCATTTCTTAGTGCAACAAATTGATCACCCTTAATTTTTCCTCTGCGAAGCATCCACGAATCAAGTTTTGATTGAGCTGCCATAACGCGGTCAACAAGTTGGTGCGAGCTCATCTCGAGAGAGAAAATTCCAACTGGAGTGCCGTGCTCAATTGCAGTACGTCTTGCTATGTCCAATGCAAGAGCAGTTTTACCGACAGATGGTCTAGCAGCCAAAATAATTAAATCAGAGGGTTGGAAGCCAGCCAAAAGGTTATCTAGTCCTGCAAATCCAGTTGAAACTCCGCGAATTTCGTGTGGTGCATTTGAAAGTGCTTCCAAACGTTCATAGGCTTCATGTAATAGAGGCTTCAAATCCTTAAAGTTTTGGTTTAAGGAATATTTTTGAGTTACATCGAAAACTCTTTTCTCTGCTTCATCCAGCAATTGTTCAAGTTCTGCTGATTCGTCAAAACCTAGTCGTGTTACATGGTCGGCCGCTTCAATGAGCATTCTCATCAAATATTTTTTTTGAACAATTTCAGCATAATGTCTTGCATTGGCCGCCGTTGGCATACCCTGAACAATTTCACCTAAATACTGTCTGCCTCCTATAGATTCCAAATAACCTCTGTCCTCAAGTTTTCCTGAAACAGCAATCAAGTCGATTGGTTCGCGCTTGTTCATTAAATCAAGCATCACTTCAAAAATGCGAGCGTGTTTATCGGCGTAAAAAGAAACAGGTGTTATCAAATCAAATACTTCATAAATAACTTCAGGTCGTAAAAAAATTGAACCAAGTACTGCTTTTTCAGCATCCAGCGATTGAGGTGGAACTCTTACAAAGTTATGGGAATCGGCCATACGCTTACTATATGTAGTAGTACAAGCGAATGAAAGGTCAAATCTGTGACTATATTGTGGAGAGGTTCTTTAGAACACGAGTACCGGTAGGGGTGTCAAATAATGCATATCCCATAGAGACGATTTCGTCTCTCAAAGTATCACTTTTCTGATATTCCTTTTCATTTCTGGCCACATCACGCTCTTCAATTTTCTGTTTTATGGCAATAGGTATATCTTTGACTTTTTCTGCAAGTGTACTAATTGGTAATCCCAAAACCTTTTCCACGAATTCAATATCCAAACCATTAGTACTAATTTCCGCAATTGCTTGTGGGGTATTTAAATCATCCGCCAAAAAACTAATTAGTTTTTGGTTTTCTTTAGTCTCTCCAAAAAGTGCAAAATTATGAATTATTTTTTCAAGTGCTTGTTCGGCTCCTCGTAGTGCATCCAGCGTAAAATCAATTGGAGTTTTGTAGTGTGCAGTTAAAAATAAATATCGAAGAGCCAATGGGTGATAGCCTTTTTCTAAAACATCTTTTAACCTCACAATATTTCCTTTTGATTTGGCCATTTTGCCACCTTCAAAATCTACAAATGCGGAATGCATAAAAAAGTTTGCAAACTTCTTTCCAGTTGCACCTTCAGACTGTGCAATCTCGTTGTTGTGATGAATTGGCGCTAAATCAATGCCTCCGGTATGAATATCCAGTGTTTCTGTTTGTAATGTACGCATAGACATCGCAGAACATTCAATGTGCCACCCTGGAAAACCTTTCCCATATGGCGATTCAAAACCATATTCAGAATTTTTCTTCCATAAAGAAAAATCTCTAGAGTTTTTTTTATTTGGGTGGGGGACTGCCTTTAATTCTTCTGGTCTTGGTAATCCTGGGAGCGCCCCGTAATTGGGAAAATTTTCTGTATCAAAATAAATTCCGTCAGCCGTTTCATACGCTAAACCTTTTGCTAAAAGTTTTTGAATTAAATTTAAATCTTCGCTTATATAAACGGAGTCGGAGGCACGAGGCATATGCTGAGGTTTTAAGATATTTAGGGCCTGCAAATCGCTTTCAAAGGCTTCCATATATTTTGTTCCAAGTGTGTGCATTGCTTCCATCGTGAATGGTAGGTTTTCGCGATTAAGGCCTTTTGACATCTTGTCTTCACCTTCATCAACATCCCCAGAAAGGTGGCCAACATCCGTAATATTAATCGTTTGCTCTACCTTAAAGCCTACATATTCAAGTGCCCGTCTTAATGTGTCTGCAAATATAAAAGATCTTAAATTACCCACGTGCACATAGTCATAAACGGTTGGACCACAATGATAAAGGGTGACTCTTTCAGGATTAAGAGGTTTAAAAACTTCTTTTTTACCAGATAGCGAATTATGAAAATTTAAATCCATTTGCGGAGTTTAACAAAAATTAAAAGAACTAGTGAGACGCCAGACATGATTCCAAAAATTATCCAGAAGTCGAGATGCGTCCCAATTATTGGAATGTGCTGTGCTGGAATAGTAAAGATTGCAGAAATAAGAGTGGCAGGCATTGTTAGGAAAGCCAAGATAGTAAGGGTGTTTATAATTTCGTTTTGCTTTGTATTTAAAAGTTGGGCATTTGTTTCTTGCAGCTCATGCACAATTTCACTTTCACTCTTTAAAGAACCTTTAACTTTCTCAAATGATCCCAGAATGGACATTTTGTATGTTTCTCCAAAGTGTTTCTCAGTAAGTTCTCCTAATTGGTGCAAAATTCTTTCATGTGGCTCAAGAATTTTTCTGAAATTGAGCATCATACGAGAAATTCTCGAAAGCTGAAAAACCATCTTTTTTTCATGGCCCGCAAAAATATGTTCTTCGGCTTCACGTACCATACTCTCCATAACCTCTAATTCGTCGTACATATTTTCATAGAGTCTGGTAAGGATTGCCGAGAAAAGCAGAGGGCCGTCAGCAGCAGTTGTATTTTCATGCTCAATAATGGATTCAACTTCAACTAATTTACTAAAATGATCTAACGCAGAAACCGGCTCATAGTGTGCGGTAATAACAAAATCTCTCCCCACCACGAAATCTATCTCAACAGCATCATTGCTTTCTTTGTGTGATTTTGGAAAGTGAAATACAGAATATAAAACACCATCAGCCATCATTGCCATTGGTCTATCAGATGGCGATACGAGCTCATCTACTAAGTGTATCGGTATTTTTTTCTCATCAAGCAAAGACTTAATTTCGTCACGAGTGGGTGATGATAAATCAATCCAGACGGCAGGGGATACATTACGTTCAATTTTCATATACAAAATTATAACATCCCAAAACTAATTCTATTTACCCAACGCACACAGATTTCCCTTTAAGTTTAAATCTTTTATGAGATAATTTCGTGAATGCGAAACAACGCTCATATTTCAAAAGGCGCACTTTATATAATTCTTGTGACCGTAGGGTTTTATGCGGGTTTTCATGTAGGTGAAGGGAAATTGCTTTCTGCAGTGCCTGTGGTTTCCGACACTGAAAACACAACGGCTGATAAGGCTGATTTTGCACCGTTTTGGAAAGTGTGGAACATCTTGGACCAAAAATTTGTTTCAACTACAGCATCTTCTTCTGAAAAAGTTACCAATCAGGACAAGGTTTGGGGAGCGATTCAGGGATTGTCCGCCACATTTCATGATCCATACACAGTGTTTTTTCCACCAGTCCAAGCTCAAATGTTTCAGGATAGTGTAAGAGGAAATTTCGAAGGTGTTGGAATGGAAGTGACAATGAAAGACGGCGTATTGGTTGTAATAGCGCCCATAAAAGATAGCCCAGCCTATAAAGCCGGCGTTAAGGCGGGAGATTCAATAATAAAAATTGATGATAAATCCATTTCTGGTTTAAGCACCGAACAAGCGGTGGCTTTGATAAAAGGCAAGAAGGGGACTGCAGTGAAGTTTACAATAATGCGCAATGGTTCAAAGTTGCCTGTAGAAATTTCAGTTATCCGCGACACAATAAACATTCCGGCAATTAGCACAAAAATGTTGGATGGCGGAATTTATGTAATTGAACTCTATAATTTTTCCGCAACATCTCCAGAATTGTTTAGAAATGCTTTGCGGGGGTTTGTAAACTCACACACAGACAAACTCATTTTAGATTTGCGAGGAAATCCCGGAGGATACTTAGAGGCCGCAATCGATATGGCAAGCTGGTTCCTACCAATGGGTAAACCTGTTGTGAAAGAAGATTTTGGGAAAAAACAGGACGCCATTGTTTATAAGAGTAAGGGCTACAATATTTTTAATGACAAACTAAAGATGGTCATCTTAATCGATGGCGGTTCAGCTTCTGCTTCTGAAATCTTGGCTGGAGCACTGAGCGAACATCAAATTGCCGTTTTGGTGGGCCAAAAAAGTTTTGGTAAGGGCTCCGTACAAGAGTTGATTCCAATCACCGCAGACACCTCTTTGAAGGTTACAGTGGCCCGCTGGCTTACACCTAATGGTTCATCTATTTCACTTCAGGGAGTAAAGCCTGATTACTCAGTAGTATTAGACCAAGAGAAATACAAAGTGGGAGTAGACACACAGGTCAAAAAGGCAGAGGATATACTTCTTGATCAGTCATTCTGGAACGCCAGATGGCATGACAGGGATATTACTCAAGCACAATAAACACTATGAAATCCCGTAGTAGAAAATGGCATTCGAGCAACTATGAGATAATAAAACAAATGATCGGTCGAAAGTTTAGAAATAATATAAGCATGTCTCGGAAGTTTGCTCGAAAGAGCAATGCCATTTTTCACTAACCGGATGAAAGTTATCCTTCTAAAAGATGTACCGAAAGTCGGTAGAAAGTTTGAGGTAAAAGAAGTATCTGATGGATACGCTACAAATCTTTTGCTTCCAAGAGGCTTAGCAGAAAAAGCTACACCGCAGGCACTTACTGAGCTAAAAAAACAAATTGATGAAAGTTCAGCTTCTGAAAAAATTCAGCAAGAACTTTTGCATAAAAATTTTGATTCATTAAAAAAGGCTGAAATAAAAATACAAAAACCCGCAAACGAAGAAGGACACTTATTCGCGGGAGTGAAAGCCGATGAACTTAAAAACGCTATTGAAGCTCAACTCGGCATAGTTTTGCCTAAAAATTTTATTGAATTAGAACATCCACTAAAAACAACTGGAGAGCATTTGGTTAAAATTCAATCAGGAGAGCAAAATGCTAGTATAAAAATAATTATTGATGCTAATTAAATGAAAACAGCACACCCATTGTTCGGGGTGTGCTGTTTGGTACTAGGTGTGCTTTGTGACGTGGAAGTCGTATAGCTCTCGCTTGATGTGGACGTGGCAGCGGGGGCACTCAATGCAACACGGTACAGTGTGCACTACTTGAGGGTCAGCGTGGCAGGAGCAGTGACATATTTCATCATCTGAAACATGCATTGCTCCTTGCGTGTGTCCACATGAGTAGCACGTGAGCGATGCTCCCAAGTCGCGACCACAGCTCTGGCAGCGGTTATGCAGCATAAGCACCTCCACTGGTGCTAGTGATTCTAGACAAATTTTAACACAAACTACTGAGGGATGACATCAAAAACTTTCTTTGATTTTGATTCGCCGTTGAAGTGTGTTTTTCTCTTTGAACGGATTTCTAATTTGCCTGAAATAATAGAGTAAAGGGTTCTGTCAGAGCCCATACCAACGTTAAGACCTGGGAGAATGTGTGTGCCTCTTTGACGTACTAAAATTGAGCCAGCTTGAACAATGGCACCTGGGTTTACCTTTATTCCTAAATATTTTGGATTTGAATCTCGGCCGTTTTTTGTTGTACCCGCGGCCTTCTTATGTGCCATATTGTTATAATATTATAGAGACATGAATATAGCAGAAGAAGGGAAGTGGCGCAAGTCTTTTCATGCTGTCAGAGAGCGTCTAAACGACCCTATAAATAGTAGAAAGCCATTCATAATAAGTATCTCTATTCTTGTAGTTTTGCTCATTTTTGGGCTATTTTTGCTCGAAAAACAGCTCCTAGAAAGACCTCCAGTTCGCATTTATCAGGACAAAAGCATATAGTCTGAAAACATTGCCAAAAAGCCCAAAATATGGTGTTATATAAATATACATTATAGGGCTACATAGAGCCATATAATTGCTAATTTTCGTCCAAAAATGCTTGACAGAGAGGTCAGAATTTGCTAGTATATAAACATCCCAGTTGAGCTGGGGTTTTATTTTGGAGATGTTTGCTTGCAGAAGTGAAAGATACAAACATCACCATTATCAGCTAATAAAAGGCTTATCTTATCTTTAACAACTCTCGGTTTACTCGCAGCAAATGTAAGTATGAACGCGGCGGCTATGGTTCCAGCAAACAACCAGAATATCCCGTCAAAACCGGCAATAGTCACACAGAAGGGTCAAACCTCAAAAGGGAAGACCGTTCGACAGCAAGTAGAAGAATACTTTGCGGATATTCCAATGCTCATAAGAGTAGCGGAATGTGAATCACGTTTTCGTCAGTATGACGCAGACGGCGATGTGTTCCGTGGGGTAGTCCCTGCTGACGTCGGTGTGATGCAGATTAATGAGAGGTATTGGGGGGAAACAGCCGAAAAAATTGGCATAAACCTCTACTCTACCGAAGGCAATATGCAATATGCACGTTACCTTTATCTCAAAGAAGGGCTTCGTCCTTGGAAATCTTCATCCGCTTGTTGGACTAAAGGCACTGAACTTGCACTAGCTAAGTAAATCAAATCAAAAGGCTCATCTCGAAAGGGGTGAGCTTTTTGATTGTATTATTTTAAAAATTCCATATAGTCTGCCACAGAAACTTTCATGGAGTTATTGCAATGGCAACGACAGTGCAGGAACTCAGGGGCTTTGTCTTTGTATGGCAAAGTGATTGGGCTCATCACCGCGCCTCGGTAATTTCGGACGCTGCCCGCAGAAGGAATCGTCGCTACAGAGATGGAATCCGACAGATTTGCGCCAACATGGGTTGGAAGCGTCCCGAACTTGCTAGAGGCGAGACGAAGCTCGACAAAGCCTCTGAGCGCATTTACTGCCGTCTTGTGGATGATTGGAACAGTATCCACTGGACAGTAATCCGTGCGCCACTTCGATAAGTAGCACAAAACACAAGGCGCCGACTCACTAGTCGGCGCCTCACTGTTTATTCAATAACAACCGGTTTGATCCTTTTTCCAATATAAATTGTTGAAATAAAAAATAGCGTACTAGAAATTGCAGAGCTAATGCAGTATATACACCATGCATTTAATACCCATCCTTGAATATAGGTTAGGTAAAGTGAAAAAAGAAATCCAATTCCAGAAATAAGGGTAAGAAGCTTTAAAACCATCAATTGATTTTTCTTTTCAAAAAACAAAAATGAACCAATAAAAAGTGGTAAATAATACAAAAGCCCCAAATAGGAGACAGGAATGCCAAAAAATGAAGAGTAGGTGCTAGCAGCCACCACATCACACTTGAAGTTGATTGTGCATGGGGGAATCAGGCCCTTAAAATGCTCATAGGACAAGAAAAAGGCATCAAGAAATCCAATAGCTGATAAAAATATTAGTACTGTTGAATATCTTGTGTGTTGGTCTCGCATTTTATTTAAGTGCAGTTTCTATGATTTGTTGAAACTCTGTACCACTTGAAGGAAGTTTAATTAGCTTTCCGTTCACAAATAGGGTAGGGGTACCACTTAAATTAAGGTTCTGCGCTTCTAATCTACCTGCTTTCACAACATCTTCCGCAGTTTTTGATTTTGAATCGATTTCAAACTTAACTACATCAAGTCCAATTTGTTTTGCGTATGCGTTGAATTTTTCTTGTGGATTCACATCAAGTTCCCAATCTCTTTGATTCAGGTACAAGGCATCCAACATTTCAAAAAATTTTCCTTGCGTCCCAGCAGCCTCCGCCGCCATGGCTGATGCCAAGGCATTGTTGTGAATTTCTAAGAGTGGAAAATGTCTAAAAACAATTGCAACCTGTCCTTTGTAAATTTCGAAGGCTTGCTTCAATAGGGAAGCGTATGTGGCACAGGCCGGGCATTGAAAATCGCCGTATTCAACAATAATGACCTTCGCATTCATGTTTCCGAGAATATGATCTGTTGCTAATACTGGATATTTTGATAAATCAGTTGTACTAGTTGTAGTACTGCTACTATTTCGTGAAGTTAGTCCGATAACTACGAAGCACAATACTAAAAGTCCAACCAAGCCCCAAATCCATTTATTTTTCATATCGATAATTGTATCCTCAATTCATTTAAAAACAATTTGAGTAAAAATATTGCTGGCATTGACTACAAGCAATTTTATCAGTATTGTCTTAGCAGATGTAAATCATGAGGATTAGAGCAAATGACAAAAATGGTCTTCATTGCTCACCCGATGTCAGGGGATATCAGGGGCAACACTCGGAGGGTGGAGGAAATCTGCCGATCTGTGCACACCCTTGATGTCATACCAGTTTTCCCGAGCTTCGTCTGGCGCAGGTATCTCAAGGAAGTGAAGAAGTGCGGGTACCAGAGTTCTCTCGCTTCTCGCGTCAATGATGAATACTTCAAGCGCAAGTTTATTGACGAGGTTTGGCTTTACGGCGACAGAATCACGAACGGAATGCTCGCAGAGATTCTGTTGGCGTGGAAGTACCACATCCCTGTAATAGGGAAGACACCGGAAACGATACGCATGCTCAAGCAGTACGAGCGCGAATACGGTCGCACCTGAACTGCTCCCACCCGCCAAGTCTTTTGACCTCTGGCGGGTTTGTGTTTATTTATTTTTAATAAAGTAGGAATTTATTTGTATGTCAGACAATCAGTGCCAGTGTTTTGCTTTTGATTTAAAGTGTTGAGGCTTTAATAGGGGGGCGCCTTTCCTTGCTAGGAGACTTGCTGGTATTAGTCGCACAATATATCTTTTGCGACACTAACCTAGGGCAAATGGGTCCCCCACTACTAATAAGAATTTTAGAAGGATGCTTATTAAATGTACTTATATTTATTAATTATCTATTTGTGCACTCAACAAACTTTCTTTACCTCACCTCCCCCATATATGGTATGCGCAAACTTTTTTGAATATTTATCTTTTCTCCGTTTTTTTGTAAAGCTTTCAAACTTTGTCCCAAAATCACTGTTTGGCTACCAAAACGTCTATCAAGTAAATCTACTGCCCTAAACACACTTTTCCATTTTTCCGAAGCCCAAAAATGCCCAAAAAGGTCTCTCTGAGCAACCTCTATAGGTGTGAGCTCGGCCAAAGTAATACCTGTAGCACGATATTTATTCCGTGCATCATAAATGCTGTCAAAAGTATTTTTGATCTCATTCATTATCAAAGCTGGCGTGTTTAATGCGTTTGTTAAAGGAATTTCAAATCTTTTATAAGTAAACTCTTTTGTTTTTAAGAAATAATAAATTCTTTTACTTGCAAGTTTATAATCACGAGCACGTGAACAAGCGCCTTCTACATTTTTTGAAAGTTGAGACAATAAAAATGCTTTGTTTGATGTGGCCGGCGTGAAGCTTCTGGTCTTTTGAATGCTCTTTTGGGTTTCAGCTTCATTGCTAGTAATAGTGTTTATTTGTGTGCCCCTAAGCTCATGCCAAATACTTATAAAAGGCTTGCTCAGGTGAATCTCAACCCATCTTTCGTTCTTTTCTACCAAGTCAAAAGCCGTACTTACACCCAAACTTCGAAGAAGTGTTGCCGTCTCGGGCCCCACTCCCCACACGTTCCCTATTCCCAGAGTTTTTAAAAAACCATTTATTTTCTCTTTATAAATAATTGTTAGGCCGTCAGGTTTTTGCCATTTGGATGCGATTTTTGCCAAAACTTTTGTAGGAGCAAGGCCTACAGAAAATGTAATACCAAGCTCACGCTTCAAATCGTTTTTTATGCTTTCCGCTATTTCTTCATATGATTTTTTATAGAGCGTATCCAAGCCTGTAATGTCCGCAAAACATTCATCAATACTGTATTCAGAAACTAAATCCGTGTATCTGCGCACAATGTTGTACATCCTTTGCGCAAAAGTGCCATATGTTTGAAAGTTTGAAGCCACCACAACCACTTGCGGGTAAAGCTTTTTAATTTGAAAAACTGGCATCCCTCTATATATACCAAGCGCCTTGGCTTCAGGACTCATAGCAGAAGCAATGCCACGCTCATGACCTGTGACAACGGGTTTACCTTTTAGCTCTGGGTTTAGGGCAATTTCACACGACGCAAAAAATGAGTCGCCGTCAATATGAATAATTGCAGGGCCTGAAAATTTATTTGCCATATTTTCTAACTACTCCTTTTACAACTGCAGTGATTTGTAATTCATTTTTTGGATAAATATTTTTGTATTTTTTGTTTGCGGGTTCAAGGAAAATTCGCTTGCCGGCATTGCGGTAGTATTTCATCGTATATTCGCCGTCAATTTCGGCTATCACTATGTCGCCATCTTTGGCACTTTTGCCTCTTTCTACTATTACCAAATCACCAGACACGATACCGGCATCTTTCATTGAGTCCCCTTTCACTTTCAATAAAAAAGAAGCCTCTGTATTTTCAATTAAATATTCATCCAGACTCATTGTGTCTAGAAGTTCTTCCGATGCGCTTGTCGGGAATCCTGCTTCCACAAGTCCGAGCACTTTTAGTTCGCCAAGATTCTTGGGAATGAGTTTGCCCGTACTGTCTTTGCTCAAAACACCCCTTTCAATTAATTTGTTCACGAAATAAGAAACTGCGCTTTTGCTTTTGTATCCTAGAATTTTTTCCATTTCAGAATAACTAGGCATTCTGTGCTGGGCTCTATAAAAATGGAGAATTTTTTCTTGATTTTTCACTCCTTTATTATATTAGAACAATCGTACTAATGCTAATTGAATAAGTGGAAAAACTGAGTAATATTTCTTATAGAACAGAAGTACCGTGCTACAAAACCATTCAACCAAACGGGCCAATGCCAAACAGACAACAGCGCGTCCGTGTCCGAAATCGGCGGCATGCGCGAGTGAAGCAGAAGCGGT
This sequence comes from Minisyncoccia bacterium, assembly GCA_049304335.1. Classification (GTDB taxonomy): domain Bacteria; phylum Patescibacteriota; class Minisyncoccia; order Phycocordibacterales; family Zambryskibacteraceae; genus 12-FULL-44-12b. Next base: position 50,628 of record JBAQOA010000014.1, read on the forward strand.
GTCTCGTGAAGCACGCCAATATCCTCGGGGTTTCGTACGCAGATATCCTTGCTCAGCGACGCGAAGCGCACGAAGCGCGTGTACGCTTCCATGAGCATCGGCTGACCGAAATTCTCCGCGATCGGGAGAACAATCGAGTGTCCAGGAGGTTCGACTTGTCCATGAGAATGGGCGCGTACAACCGCGGGTGGTAGGTAGAGTGTCACGCTAAGGGGGAGCGATTCGTCGCTCCCCTGCACCCCGTACTAGAGCAAAGCTCAGTACGGGGTTTCGTTTACTTGATTATTTTATTAAAAATTATTTATGAGATTTGCCGTGCTGTTTGCCTGCAATGTCTTGGGGCTTACGCTTCCCTACTGCTGAGCCATGCAAGGCCATTTTCATCCGCGCATTTTTTGTAGTGAGCACGAATCGTGCCTTTGTCATTGAATTATTTTTGTTTCTATTTAATGCCATATAGGTATTCTAGCAAATAAATGTGAATAAATAACTAATGAATAATGAATAGCCATGTGTATTCTAACGTTCTATAGAATATTAGAATACATTAATCGCCGAGCTGTTTGATTATTTTGAAATGTTTTTCGGATACTGGTTGAACAGAAAGGCGACTCCCCTGCTGTGCCAACAAAATACCTTTGAGCTTTGGATTAAATTTTATTTGGCTAAGTGTTACTGGGTTTTTAAACTTTTTTACAAAACCGAAATCCACCATTTCCCAAATAGGTTTTTCTTTTGTTGATTTCGCATCATAATGGTCGTCTTTTTTATCTAAGGCAGTTAAATCTGGATGAGTCTCCTTAATCACCTTTGCAATGCCCACGACTGCGGTCGGATTGCTACTTGAGTGATAAAAGAGAGCCAAATCGCCCTTCTTCATACTCTTCATGAAGTTTCTTGCCTGATAATTCCGTACGCCAGACCAACTAGCCTTTTTATCCTTCTTAAAATTGTCTATTGAGTAACAATCAGGTTCTGATTTTATAAGCCAGTAGTTCACTTAATTTAAATTATCAATAATCTGATTGAGTTTTTCCATTAAGTTGATACTGCTCATTCCTTCTGGATTTTTATCATTTTTTTGAAATAAGGCTTGACTCGAAAGTTTTTCCACCTTGTTTTTTGTATCGCTCAGTGGGTTGTTCCATTTCGTCGTGAACAGAATCAAAATCAAAACCGCTATTGTTGATACTAGCAGCACCCAGTTGGCCGTTTTATTGGACTCCTCTTTTATTTTTAATGCCACAATTAAAAAAGAGATCATAAGTATTAAGCAAATCGTCATCAAAATCATAAACCAAACAGCAACTTTCATATTATCAATTTTTGAAAACACGCTTATATTTACAGAAATAAAAGTGAATAAACCGAATAGAATTGCCAATAATTCAGTCAGTTTATTTTGTTGATCGCGTTCACGGGCCTCTGCCTTCTCTAGTCTTTCGTTAATATTATCCAATCTGCTTTGTAACTGTTCAGCGGTTTGACCTGAAAAATTTTCCTGTTTAGAGCTTTTTGCTGGGGAACCAGTTGTTACTTTTGTTTTAGACATCTTCTTGTGTTCCGTTTACTTTAGCTGTTCCCACATTCTCAATTTTTGGTCTTGATTCAAAAAAGGTAATAGTAATGTTACGAACAAATGTATCGTTTGATGCTTTCATTGAGTAAACACTTATACCAAAAGATACCTCCGTCTTTTCTGAAGTAGTCCATATTGGAACCCTCTCAATACTTGCCATACCCAATGAATTCGTAAATTTTTTTAACTCAACATCAATAATTTTGGTTGCATTGTCAGGGACAACTTGCACCCCGGCGTCTTCACTTTTGTCGTTAAATTTAAAAATTATCTTCCAATCTTTTATGTAATTATCAATAGTAAATCCATCTCCATATACTGTAAAAGACTGACTATCAACTATTTCGCTGCCGTCATTTTCAAGAATCTTAAGCGTAGACATATTTATGCAATTATAACTTAATCCAACAACCCTTCCCACCAACTACCTGTGTGATGCAAAAGCAAATAAGCGGGGCCGTAGATTGGGAGAAGCACAAAAAATAAGACCTTTTTAGACATCGTTTCTGTATTTTATATTAAATTTTTACTTATTAGCTACTGGACAGGCACTTTCACAGTTTGTGAGATTTGTCCGAGGGCCTCAAGCATGAATGGCTTTAAGTGATCTGTCCACCAAGTCCACATAATTCCAAAGAAGTGCCCCACAGTATAAGGCAGGCCATTTGTGCGAACACTCTCCCAAACGTCAAAATTGTATGAATATTTTAGGATTAAATAGAGAATTATTATAAGTAGAAGTAATGGTATAAACCCGCGTTCATTTTTTAGATTAAAATTCTTTTCTGATTTCATTTTATTTTTTTACGCCTCTCATACTTTTAATTATATCAAACTTATTATTATGGTAAATATGTTAATGGGTCTAAGTACGCATTGATTCCAGCGGCAACCGTTTTTATACCGGCACAATATGTTGAGCCAAGTGATGATGCGTCAACGATTCTTATGCCAGCTGTTGCAAAAACTCCAAAGTGCAAGTGTGGGCCTGTTGCATAACCAGTCTGTCCGCTGTAGCCGATTACTTGCCCGTTCACCACAGCACTTCCCGGCTTTACGAGTACCACTGATAAATGCCCATAAATTGTAGAAAGTCCATTCGGGTGTTTTATAAGCACCCATTTACCATACTGACAGCCCTGTCTCGTCTTCACACTTTCTGTATCTGTTACAGTGCCACTAAGTGAAGCAACTATAGG
>JBAQOA010000015.1:0-22687 GCA_049304335.1 Minisyncoccia bacterium
GAGTCGGCCTCTCAAGTTGCGGCGGCTCCCGTCGTGAAGACCCAAGATTTGCTCTGTGTTCAAAAACCGGAACTCCCACACATCGCGGAGGAGGGCAATGTCGCGGGGCTGTATTTGGAGGGGGTCGGCCGTTGTCCCACGAACAGACTTTTTAAGGGTAGATTTGGTCATAGCAACGATACCCTAGATTATACGATTTCCGACCCCCGCAAACGAGGCCTTCTTCCTTCCGTCCTTCAATTTTCTCTCATCGTACCCCCCCACCGACGAGCAAAAATTAACAGCAGGACGGAAGGAGAAGGCCGAGGCACAGACGCGAACCCGCGGCATTTTCACGGAGCGACGGACGCTAGGAGGAGCGGAGTGAAGTAGGACTTCACATTTCCGAGGAGGAGGTGGCAAAAAGCGAGTGTTGAAGCCGATATTGAGACTAGGTACCCCTTCAAACGAGGCATGCCGGATTGAAGGGGTGGTTGAAGGGGTAAACGTCAGAAATTTCTGCTAAAATATGTTCGAACAGAGACACGAATACACACCAGAATAGAACTCAAAGGGATTTTCCCTAATTTTTGTTTTTCCTCATCGAGGAAAAACCACGGATTCATGGGCACGCCGCGCGCTTCGCGCGCTTGTAGTGTGAGGTTCAAAATACGAAAGCCGAAGATTTTTGGAGGGAGGATTTTTTGGAGGGGAGGTCGAATACTTTTAGATATAACACTTGCCCCAACCCTCCCGTGCGCGTGTTATAAGATTTATATTTTTCGCCGCTTGCAGATCGGCGAAACTCCCTTTTCTAATTCTATTTTTATAAACCAACAAGGACTCTCCAAATCTCTACCATAGCTAGAGTATCCATCTTACAGTATTCAATAAGATCATAGAATAATTTATTTTTATCAATATCGTTCTTATCTCGGAGAACCGCATCCATCCAAAGTCGTTGGGCGGAAGCACCTTCTTGGATACCGAGTTTCTTATAACTTAATTCTGGGACAATCACAGGTAAGACATTTTTAATGGATGCGCTACCGAAGAAATCTTTATCTACAAACAATCCGCTTGCGAACGGTTCCATAAGGTCTACCACTCTATTATTTGCATCTTCTAAGAATTTACTAAACTCTGGGAACATCTGTGCCATCTCTTTATTACGTCCCATTTCAAAGGCTTTGTACCAGACGAGGATAGTACCAGTCGAACCAATACTTTCACTAAGCTTCCCTAATAAACCCGGAACTGGATGACCGTTATCTCTATGTAGGTATTCACTGTGTCTAGGTTCGTCTCCTTTCTTCTCGATGGCATACAAAGAATATTGGAACGGGATCTGTTGATATGGTTTAGTTTTGTCGTAGAGAGGGATAATGTTCATTGCCGTCTCATAATCGAGGAAATAAAGGGGGTACGTTAAAGTTTCAATAAAATCCTTAATCTTATCTTTGTTTATTATGCGTTCATTATTTTTAGTTGCGATGACTTGTGCTAATTGTTTTGGCGTTAGTTTAAAATCATCTGGTATATCCTTAATAAGTGATATACCCGAGTCTTCAAGATCTCCTATGAGCTTTACACTGGGGGCTATGAGATTATATATGCTGTACGGATCGATTTTATTACCTAATGCTTTATAGATTTCCATCCATTCACCGAATGATCCAAGTTTAGCGTAACGTGGAGATGGATTAGGTAATTTAGGTAGCTTAATAACTTCGAGAGCAAGTTGGATATTGTTTTTAGTCTCATCAATTATTTCACGCACTTCATTTGTAACATCCGTTACGGCCGATAATTTAGTAAAATCAACTTCGCCATCTCTCACATATTCATTATTAACATGTACAACTGCGATTTTATGTACTTTAAAACCAACTGATTCAAGAACGACCACCTGAAAGGCTAAATCGGGATAATGTTCCGGTTTAACTTTCGTACTAGATTTGATCTCATATAAATCTAGTGTGTCCTTCTCAACTCGATCCACTACGTCGCATATACAAGTAATATTATCTGCCTCGAATCTCCCTTGGAAGATTGTTTTAGCACCGCTATCTATTGCCTCCTTAGTTCTCTGCGGTAGGGACAAGTATTCGTCATAATCATTAAAACCGAGCTGTATGCCATCAGGGAATATCTTCTGGGCATAGCCCTCGAATTCGTTACCAGCATCAAAGGTTGCCTGAAGATTGGCGTCTGGTTCAGGTAGTTTGGACTTGTCATGTTTCTTTAACCACAGCCACGCCGGATGTTTAAGAAACATTATGTACTCTGATTTAGAGAGTTGCATATCTTGTGTATTATTCGCTCAAAATTTTATTTAATATGTTTACTGATTTTTCTAAGTCAGTACTCTCAAATTTATTTTTTTCATCGCCAGGATGATAGATTACATGTCTGATATGTAAAGGAAGTGCTAATTTATGAGGCTTTCCATTAGGCCAGATATTTTCTCTTGTCTCACCTTCAGAGTAAGACTTTAAATATGTGTTTAGATCACTTGTCTCGTCCATTTTCATATCGTCCTTTTTGACTTTGCCTTCATTCTTTGCTTTTTTCAATACTTTTTCAAAGAGATGGATGTAAAGCATCTCGTCTTCAATTCCGAAAATAACGTCGGGTTCTTTTTTATCAGTAGTTCCTCCTTCCTTGAAAAAAGAGTATAGTATTTTGTCTTCCTCCATAAAGTTAGTGTAGGCAAAGTACGGATCATGGGTTGTTATTATTACTTGGTGCTCAGGCTGCCTTATGATATTTCCCAATGTACCATTAAGTGCCTTTTTTAATTTGGGATGTAGATATATTTCTGGTTCCTCAATAATAATGAGCACGGGATTTTCAGTTTTCAATTTCTCTTCAACCAGGATGTCTACGTATGCTTTTAGAATAGATATTACAATTATTCTTTGGGTTCCCTGACCAAGCTCGTCCAGACCTCTCCCTACTCCATTTTCAAGTCCTGCAATATCACTAATTAGACTCTGTATTACAAGAGCGGGGTCAAGCTTTTCCTTATTAAGCTTGACCTCGAGCTCGTAATCACTGGTTCCGTTGAAGTTCTTGAGGTTTTTATTGGCCTTTCTTACTAGATTTTCAATATCTCCAACAATCTCGTCTTGCTTCTCAAGCTTAAATTCTCGCTCTAAATTTGAAAATAATTTAGAAAGATTCTTTACTAATCCAGACGTTTTTGCTGAGAATTTAGTCTCATCTTCTGTTGGCTTGATATTTTCAGCGGCTATGTAAACAATCTCCGGATACAATGGTTTATCATTTTCATCAAGAAACTCTACTTCGACAGATTTCTTTTTATCCTTAGCTTCTTTCGCTGCAACTTGGATAAAATTTGTTTTACCAGAATTATTTTCTCCTGTAATAACTGTTAATTTAGATAAAATTAACTCAAAATTATTCCCTATGGTTCTATATTTATTTGGTATTTTTATTTTCTTTATCATATTATTTAAGATACTTAAAATTTATTTTTCGGTTTCCCCCTCCGGTAATTCCAAAGTTTTTATTTGTGGCAGAGCGACCAAGCCACTTAGATCACCATACATACCAACAGTATTGGTAATTACCTTTTTAATTTGTTTCTCTCGCTCAGACCAGATTTTCTCATATGCCATTCTCTCTTTTCTTAGCCCCTCATCCATGTTAGAAAATGCCTCAACAATTGCTTCCACTCGCTGTTTGAATTCTACACCAGTTAAATAAGAGTAGAGAACTTCCATCTTTTCATTTTTTCCGACCGACATTGTACGTTCATGGGAAACATTCAGCAAATTTATACGCAAAGCTGTAGCCAACGCGACTATCAGTTTAATATCACAAATCCATACGCCGTCGCGGAACACAAATCCTTTTACGTCTTCTGGTAAGACCGCAGAGGCAATCACGGCTAAATCTGCTTTAATCGTGCGCTGATCATCTTTTAATTTCTGTATCCAGCCATCACTCCATGCCTTAGTCTTTTTAGATTCCCATGCAATTTGTCCGCACACCCGACCAGAATGGTCTTTTACCTTTTGGATAACATCGGCTCCGCTTACACCCTTAGGAACAGGCACAATTTCGTCGTGAGGGAATTCGGCTTTTAAAATTTCCTCTAATTCTAATTCTAAAACCTCGCCTTGTGTTTGTTGCGATCCTTGCTCTAGTTTTCTTGCTAGCTCGTCTTTTGCTTTTGTGGCATCAGAAAGTTGTTTATTAAGCTGATCTATTTTTGATTGCTGGGCTTCAGTCGCTTTTTTAGATGCCCCCTCCTCTATACTTTTTCTTTCTTCGTCTAACTGTCTTACTTTCTCTATTTCAAAAGCATCTTTCTCATCTTTAAGCCTTTGTTTTTCTTTCCTAAGTTCAATCTCATTTTGAGTTGCCAACTTCAATTTCGCATCTTTTTCCGCAACTTGGTCTTCAAGTAGTTTCTTTTCTACTTGTTTTTCTTTTTCAGTTTCTTCTAGTTTCCTTTGTAGCTGTGAGGTGTTTAGCTCGTTTTGTTTTACTGCACGAGCATAAGCACCCTCTTCAATTTTCTTACGTTCTCCTTCTATTTGTTTTGATTTCTCCAACTCAAAGTTTTTTTTCTCTTCTTCTAGATTTTGTCTATCAGCACGAGCCTTTAGAGATTCAGTATTTGCCTGCTCCAATTTTTTATCCTTATCCTTCATTTGCTCTTCCAAGAGCTTTATTCCTGCTGCGGCTTGTTTCTCAGCCTCTATCTGTGCTTGTTTCCATAGTGCAGTTTTTTCTACCGCGAGTTTTTCCGCAACTTTTTTACTAACCTCAATCTGCGTGTTTTTCTTTGCTTCCTCTAGCTGAACTGCCTGTGCTTCCAATTCCTTTTGCTTATTAGTAAGCTCTGTTTCTTTCACTTTTTGCTCAACTTCAATTTCTTTTCTTATTTTTTCTCCAATTTGATGTGCCAAAACATCATCAATCGAAATTGATTCGCCGCATTTCGGACATTTAATTTTTTGATCGTTGTTATTCATATTATTTGTTTTCTATTAAACTTTGTTTTTGATGAAATGGTTTTCATAATTTATTATCTACGTCGGTACCCTCTAGGCCCATTGTAAGTGGGAGCCTCCACCATTCGGGATTGCGCTGTGGTCTGTAAAGTTGTATCAAAACTAAAGACTTCTGACAACTCGGCACCTTGAATCCTGTCTATCCTGAATGTACGTATGTCGCGGGCAAAGTGACAATAGGCTACGACGTATATTTTGTTAAGAGAATATGGATCGATTGTTCTCCATGAACCCTTGTAGCGGATTTTCACAGATCTCTGGTTGTTGAAAGCATCCATCAAGATAGTGCTGTAGTCCGCTTTTGGGATTTTAGTTTCGCTCTTTGTTACAACTCGGACATCGTATTTTTTACGAGCCGTTGTGTAAGTTGCTAACTGTCCTTCGCTGAATTTATCTTTAATGCTCTCCAGATACTCTACCTTTTCCTTTGCTCTGATCGTGCCTCTTGCATATTTTTCCGGACTCTCCGTGAAGCTGAGTAGTTTGTTAACATCACTTCTTGATAATTCGCTCTCAAGTTTTACTCGTCTACCGCTACTTGTTGACACATACTCTCCAGAAGATGATTCTGCCTTACACTCTAGGCAGAATCTACCGAGACCGGTAATGAGCGACTTATCTTTGAAGTCTTCTAACGGTTTTATCTCACCGCATTGAGAACAAATCTTTGCGGCACCACTACGTAAATCCCGAATCGTGTTCTGAATATTACTTACTATTTCGTGGTTTGAAATTTTTTTTTTACTATATCCTGAATTCGAGAATCGAGGGTCTCAATAGGATTTTCTCCTAAATTGAACCTGTTTATTCGGATAAATTTATAACCATAGCCCTCAAGAACGTGCTGTCGGTATACGTCTTCTGGAGAATAATATTCTTGATAATTTGAGGCGTTGACCACATCCGCCGAGTCTCCGAAGTGTTCAAGAAAACCGTCATACTCAATGATGACCTTGTGCTGAATTCCATCGTTGTCGTCATATACAAGAAGGAAATCAACTCGGTAATCGGGGTGCTGATAACTCTTATCAAGTTGTTTCAGATATTTACCCAATTCAAATTGCGGAAGTAATTCAGCATTACTCTTATTTTCTCCCCAGAATTTCGTCTGTTTGATCCACTCCAGCACCAGCGGCTCCATCTTTGAGTTTTTATCGACACTCGTACTGTCGGGTTCCTTCTGAGCTTCTATGAGAGTGTTCTGATAGTGTTGCAAAAATTCCTTCGCAGTACCGGTGTACTGGTCGATAGGTTTACTGAGGACGAAATGCATACACTCTTTTGCACGACTGAGGCCAACATTAAGACGCTGGGCTTTTATCTTGCCCTCATCATCGTCCATGTCAATGTTGTTGAGATCAGTAATAAAAACGTAATTCAACTTATCGTTTGCTTCAGTAGCAACCATCGAATAAAAGATGGTATCCATCTCTTCTCCTTGGCAGGTGTCGAAGGTCATTACCTTAAGTTTGAGAGTGTCGAAAAGGTAGTCTGCCTCAGGTAAGTCACTAATCCTCTCATATAATAGTTGCTGTTGGTTTGTGTGCGGAGTAATAATGCCTACTGTGCATTTTTCTCCTCGCTCTTTGATGGCTTTCAGTTCGGAGATAATAAAATCAACCTCAGGAAGATTGGTGTTTTTAGTCACTTCTTCCAACCCATCGTGTTTGACCTGAGTGAATTTGAGAACAGAACTAACTGGTATTCCTCTGACTTTCATCACTTGCAGGTCACCTTTATAGAAATATTTATTTGAATAGGAAATGAGTTCCCTATATCCACGAAAATGTTTCTTTAGGCGTGTTTGATAGTTGTTTATAAATCCTAGGAAGTCGAGAATTGAAACCTTAATATTGAACTTTTCTAAACGGACTACTTTATCTGCCTCGGTAGAAACATTCTTTAAAAAGACCTCCTTCAGGTTTGCCAAGTATTGTTTATTTATATCCCCTCGGGCCAGTGCCGATTTCACGTTGCTGAACTGAAGGTTATCTCCGAGAACAACTACCTTCTTTGCTCTTAATAGGGCTGGGAACGCCTGAGCGATGCTTACCTGCGATGCTTCGTCGATTATGACTAAATCAAAGATTTCTGGTTCTAAGGGTATATATTCCGCATAGTCACGAATACCCGCCAAGATACACGGGAAGGCACTTTTCAACTTAGCGAATTGTTCTTTCGGGAACTTCTTTTTGTCTTTGATTATTAGCTTAAGGGCTTTCGCATCACTCTTGTAGGTGTTTGTAAAATCCACAAAGCGCTCATCCATGAGATATGTCATCTGCATCGTCACGATGTTTTCAATTTGCTTTGTTCTATCACCATAATTCAAATCCTTGATGTCCTCGAACTCTCGCGTAAGTTCTTGATGGAGAGTAATGAGACGGGTCAATTTCCCAAATTCGAGATCTGAAATTTCGGTCAGTTTGTTTTCGTATAATGTGGCGAACGAATTGTTATCAATACCAGCGACTGCAAAGCTGGCTTCGTGATTATCGGATGACTCCTTCAGGTACTCGACATCATCATTAATCTCTATGAGAGTATCGACGTATTCTTTGCAGGTTCTTATCTCTGTGATTAGCCCGCTGAGATTATCTTTTTGAAGCAGAACCTCTAGATTCTTATTTTTCTTCAAGTCAGCATTCGACTCAATTAGTTCGTTTTCCGTATCCATAAGGTCACTAAACTCTTCGTACAATGAGTCTATTTCTGAAACGACACCAACGTGATTGAGTTCTCGAAGCGTTGAAAGATCCAAGGTCTTTTCCTTAAGTTCCTTTACCAAAGTCTCGGCTCGTAAAATCCCTTCGACTGACTTTTGAAGTTGCTCCAAATGTTCATCGGAAAAATAAAGTTCCGACTTCTTCAAGAGAGAAGCGACTAAGTGTACAAAGTCGAGTTCCTTCAAGGCGCCAAGTCCTATTTCACTTTTTAGTTCGAGGATATATTTATAAATTCCCAAGACAGCTTCAAGTTCCTTGAGGCTCGTATGTGGGCTATCAAATTTTGAAAGAGTGAAGTTTTTTCGAAAGTCTTGATTTAACTGATTAATTTCTTTTTTCTTTCCCCAATAACCGAATAATCCACTTCGGAGTGCTTTTGCAGAATTGGTATACTGTTCCAAGTTCTCCACGTCTCCCTCGCGCGACTCACTGAAAGAATCCAAGAGTAAGAGGTTGTCTTTTGCAAAATATTTAACCTTATTCAGAACGTCTTTCAATGACAACGTATACTGGGCAACTTCTCGAATAGTCGCTAGAGTATTAAGATCATTTTTCCCTACCCCAATGAGGTTTATATATTCTTGATTTTTTGTAAGAATGTCGGCTATTTCAGAAACTTCTGTTAGGCACTCAAGCAGTTTCTTTATTTTGGCACCATTCTTTTGAACGAATGTCTGATAAAAAGACAGTTTCGTACCATCAGAGAGGAACGCGTTTTCCGTAACAAGTCTGCCCATGTCTTCAAGGGCGGAAATAATTTGCTCTAAATTCTTTGAATTCTCCTCATCTAGTTCACTTTTGAAATCAAAATTGAAGGAGACCCCTTTGTTGGTCTTTATTTTCTTTTTGAGTTTCAGGAGAATATCTCTAATTTTTGTAAGTTCTTCCACTGAATCTGGGTTGTTAACTGCCTCGTCTATATCAACGCAGAAGCCCTCTTTATCGAAATGCTGTTTCAAAGACGCTAGCTCATTTACGTCCGCAAGAGATATCTCCTTGTAGGCGCTCACTTGAGCTTCAACTCCACTTCTCAAGGCATCTATTGCTAAGTCGATTTGCTCGTTGAGATTAGGATACTTAGTTCTTACGGCTCTGAACTGCTCAGTTATCCCGTCGATAGAAGACTGAGTAAGTAGTTGGCTATACGTATTGCCTGTTTTCCCTAATCTCAGAAGCGGGTTCTGGAATTTTTCATCGACACGCACTTTATTAAGAGTGTTGACAATATTCTTTTCGACCACATCCAAGGCCTCTTTTTTGTCAGACAGTACTAATACCGACTTGTCTTTGAGTATTGTGTCAAAAACGATTGCGGTAATCGTATGGCTTTTCCCAGTTCCCGGTGGACCCTCTACAAGTATGTACTTGCATTTGTCGTTATTAATCGCAGAAATGATCTGCTGTTGCTCGCTATTTAACGGTATAGGACTTTTATACACGAGTCGCTCATCTACGCTTTTTCCGTCCCAATCATCTGCGATTGCGCTGTTGACTGATACTGGATTTTTGTGAATAAAATCTTCAATTAATACTTGGAATCCTTGCATTAAAGGACTCTCCTCGGGGGCGTTAAGTATGTCTTCGTAATCGTTTAAAAGTGCCTCATCTGATTTATCAAACAGGGAGATGTAGACATTCGTACTTACAGATACGAGAAGACTCTTGCACGTTTGAACATCGGGTTTGGCAACTTGGATCTTCCCGTCGAGGGCGAAGACGTTAGTGATTTCTGTAAGGATTCCCTGAAGAACGAGCGACAAGTCTTTCTCGTGGTCTGCAAGATAAATAATTCTATCTGCTATCGTTTGAAGCGCGCCCTTTTTGCCACGCTCAAGATTGTATTCCTGAACAATATAGGCGAGAGCTTTCTTATTGATGTATATCTGTGAATCGAAACTTATTGAAAAAACGTCACTCTTTCGTTCAATCGAAAAAGGTATATAGAAAATCGGATACTTATTTTGCTGATAGCTAATGTCGTAAAAGTAAAAATAGAATTCTTGCTTGTCTTCTATTTTGAAATTTTGGTACAACTCGTGCAAATCGTTGAAGAGATCTGAAACTTTGAACATGTCAAAAAATTTGGTCAGGCTAGCGCGAATATCCTCGATATTGAGAACACTCTTTAAGAGTTTTTTCGCAACTGGCTTTTCTCCGCTCAGTATCTGTTTGAGTATTTCAGAAACTGCGTCTTCTATTTTCTTTTTTAAAATACCAGTCAATTCTTCTTCGATTTGAAAGATGGCATTCTCATCGGCGAGCTTATTGCTCTCAAGTGGTTTTTCGAGGCTCTTCACCAAACTAAGCACGATGCGTTTTTTAAATACCGCATCTGCATCAGTCATCACTGAGTTAAATGCTTGCAGATAGTCGTCCTTATATTTAAGTGCCGACTGTTGTATCGATTCGTCGAGTTCCTTGATGAGATCTGTAACGTCTACTTCTGAAACTTTACTTATCTGTTTTTTTATCAAGTCAAGCAATGATTTGGGTATGTCCGCTTTGTACACGCCCTTTTGGACAGAACTTAAAACATCAGCCCTAAAGCAGTTATTAACGAGCTTGTAGGCTACTTTGTAGAAACTAGGGTATTTGCTGAGATTTAAACCAGTCAGCAAACCTTTATCGTTATGGAGTTTTATGTTTCGGCGGGGTAACTTTCTTTTGTGGAAGTCTGTTTCCAAAAACTCCATGAAATAACTGCCCACCTCCTTGATGAAAAGGGGTATGGATCCAATGTTTTCTGTTTCTAAAGTCTTTTTAACCATGTTGTTACTTCATTAACTCTCCCACCGACACCCCGATTGCTTTTGCTAACTTCGCAATCGTTGTAAGCGTGGGGTTCGTCTTTCCGTTTTCGATATTGCTAATCATCGCTTTATCAATTCCGGTAGACTTAACAATATCACCTTGTGAAATGCCTTTTTCGGCTCTGATTCGTTTCAGATTTTCGGCTAGTTTCCGTACTTCGTCTTTCATTAAGTACAGTATAAACCCCCGTTGTGTTTTATGCTATCCATTGTGATACAATACAACCATGCCTAAATACTTTCTCTACGCCCGAAAAAGTACCGACGTTGAGGACAAACAAGTCCTCTCCATAGAAGCCCAGCTATCCGAACTCCGCTCACTCGCCAAGCGCGAGGGCTTGGAGATCGCGGCGGAGTTTGTAGAGAAGCAATCTGCAAAGACGCCGGGCCGTCCGCACTTCAACGAAATGGTTGAGCGCATACAGCGCGGCGAGGCGCATGGCGTTGTCTGTTGGAAACTTGACCGCTTGGGTCGCAATCCGGTTGATAACGGACAGGTTAGTTGGTTGCTCCAACAGGGAGCAATCCAGCACATACAAACGCCGGAGCACAGCTACTATTCCAAAGATAGCGTACTCCTCATGGCCGTTGAGTTCGGTATGGCGACGCAATATGTCCGCGACTTGGCGTATAACACGCTTCGTGGATTGAAGGCGAAAGCGCGGCGCGGCGAGTATCCCGGCCCCGCGCGTCTTGGCTATATAAACAATCCGCACACGAAGCGGCACGATGTTGATAGGCGTAAAGCACCTCTCGTCGTTCGCGCCTTTGAGCTATACGCCGAAAATGGATCACGCCTTGAAGACATCGCCGCCTTTCTTTATGACAAGGGCATACACACAGGAAGCCGGAGTGGTAGTGACGGCGGAAGGCGTTGGTCTAAAGACAGAGTGCGGCGTATGCTCACCGCGACTTTTTATTACGGCGATTTTGAATACGCCGGAGAGATACACAAAGGAACGCACACGCCTATCGTTTCCAAAACTCTTTTTGATAAAGTTCAGCGCGTTTTGGAAATGCGAGGAAGAAAGCAAAAAGCAAAAAAGGAATCGCAAGTCTTGTGCCGCCTTTTACAATGTGGCGAGTGCGGTTGCTCCATAACCGCCGAGAAGCAGAAGGGCCACATTTACTATCGTTGCACGAGAAAGCGCGGCCCCTGCTCGGAGCCGTATATCCGAGAGGAGGTGTTAGCCGCCCAACTATCCGCCCTGCTCTCCCGCTTTGTCCTGCCCCAAGAATGGGCCAAAGAATTGCTCTCTATGACCGACAAAGACGCGGTAGAGGCCGAAAGCGTGGCCACCGCGTCCGTCCGAGGGCTACGGGCTAACCTAGCCGATACAGACACCCGTATTGCCCGCCTAACCGACATCTACGTTGAACAGGACATAGACCGCGACGCTTACCTTGTGCGAAAGCGTGCGCTTATGTCCGAGCGGAAGTCGGTAGAGGGGCAAATCGCCCTTCTTGAACGGAACGCAAGAGCATGGCTCGAACCTATGCGGAAGTGGATACAAGACGCTCAAATGCTAGGCGAAATACTAAAAACGGACGACCTCCCCTCCAAAAAATCCTCCCTCCAAAAAATCTTCGGCTCGAACCTCACACTACAAGCGCGCGAAGCGCGCGGCGTGCCCATGAATCCGTGGTTTTTCCTCGATGAGGAAAAACAAAAATTAGGGAAAATCCCTTTGAGTTCTATTCTGGTGCACAGGAGAGGACTTGAACCTCCACGTCTTGCGACATACGAACCTCAATCGTACGCGTATACCAGTTCCGCCACCTGTGCGCATTTTAGAGCATTCACACTGTATCCAAAATTCTTTCTATTTTCAATCTCTTTCTATTTAGGCAAGTAACTGATTTTGAATAATATATTTTCTTAATTATTTTCAATGAATCGTTTTTTGCATATTTTAATTGATAGCAATTTGAGTTTTTGCTCTTGGTTGTGTGACCATTTATTTTTAAATATTTTTCTAGTTCCGATTGAATCCACTTGATAAAGAGTTGGCTAGCTGATGTCAAGCAAATATAAAACATGAAACTTGATTTCCACCTTTTATCCCAATAAGAATAAAAATACCCATCTCCGTCTATACAACCGCGCAGGAAGTCAAAAAAGTATTTGTTTGGTAATTTTACCTTCCCAATAGTTTTTGATTTTGCTGGCTTAATTCCAATACTTTTTAAAAAATCATAGAAAAGAACATCTCCAAATTGAACTCGGTATGACCATTTGTTCTTGTAACCAGAAATATTTTTCCCGGTTTTAATATCTGCTATTTTTAGGGCTTTTAAAAATTATTTATTTGCTCAATATCTCTCGATACAAAAGATATATGCCGGCCGTCTGGGGATAGGTTCCCATCAGTAACTAAAAGTCCAATTGCATAAGCAAAATTGGCTGACCATCTCACGTTCACCTTGCCCTTTGGTTTTGGACCTCTTAATCCCATGCACTAATTATAATACTACTCAAGGGTAAGCATATACCTATTATTTACACACGAAAACCGCCATGTGGGCGGGCGTGTCGCTGTTTATTTATATAAATTACTCTGCAGATACTGTTTCTGCTACTGGAGCCTCTACTTCAACTACCTCATCTTTCACGGTTCTCAAGTTTCTCATTTGGCGTCTAACTTCTTTAGCCGCCTTGTCGCGAATGTGATATAGCTTTGCTCTTCTTACACGAGCTCTCTTTGTGATTTCGATTTTATCAATCATAGGGGAGTAGATAGGGAAGATTTTCTCTACGCCGACACCAGAAGTTACTTTGCGAACTGTAAATGTACCACCTGCGGATGCGCCGTGTTTTACAGCTAGAACTATGCCTTCAAAGGCCTGTAGACGGGTTTTACCCTTTTCTTGAATTTTTTGCCAAACACGAACAGTGTCGCCACCGCGAATTCCTAACTTTGCGCGTTCATCAATATTTACTGGTGATATTACGTAACTTGTCTTCATTAGAGGCACACTTTAACACGGGTATTTGGCCTACGCAACGCTCGATTCAAACTCTTTTAGGGCCGTCTCAAAATCGTTCGGATAGGGGGCGATGGCTGTTTTTTCTGCTCCATCCATGCCGGTCCAAGTAATTTTGTAAGCGTGAAGCGCCAATCTTTCTAATCCATATAAACATAATTGTTTTGGAGCGTACAAAGGATCACAAACTACGGGGTGATTAATGGATTTTAGGTGTACGCGGATTTGGTGAGTGCGTCCGGTGAGAGGAAATGCGTGAATAAATGATGCATCCTTCTTTCTCATAATTACCTCGTATTTTGTTATAGCGGGACGCATTTCTCCGCGGGCACCTTCTTCAGCTAAACGACGGCGGAAATCTGCTGGGTGTCTACCAATAGGTTTATCAATTGTTCCTTCGTCGCCCTTAATAGTTCCATAGACTAGAGCGTGGTATTCCTTTTTAACACTTTTATCTTGAAACATTTTTTTAAAATATCCGTGTGATTCTTTCGTTTTGCAAATTAAAAGTATTCCAGAAGTATCTTTATCTAGGCGGTGCACAATACCAGGGCGCTTTATTATCTCGCCATTCTTAAGAGTCTCTTCTTCTCCAACATCTAAAATGTCTGGATAATTTTCCATTACCCAATCGGTGACCGTTTTTTCCTTTGATACGCCGTCTGCGTGCACGAGAAGTCCAGCGGGCTTATTTATAGCCACAACATCATCATCCTCGTATATTTTTTCGCTATTTGTATTCACATAGAACATAGTACCAATTGCCTAATATTAGAGCGAGTTTCTGTTTTTATTAGAACTTAGAGCAAGAGCTTATTTGCCGTTCCTCCTTTCTCTCTTTGTGAAAGCGTTTAAAATATTTGTAAATTCTTTTTTAGAAAAGTCTGGCCAAAGCGTATTTGTGAAAAAAAGTTCACTATATGCCCCTTGCCACAAAAGAAAATTTGAAATACGTATTTCTCCTCCTGTACGGATAATTAAATCTGGATCTGGGACGTCTTTTGTATCAAGTAAATTAGAAAATTCTTTTTCGCTTACTGCCTTTTTGTTCTTAACTATTTTTTGTACTGCTCTTATGATTTCATCTCTGCCTCCATATGATTGCGCGCTGATTACCCGTATAATTTTTTTATCTGGTTTTTGTTTTTCGGCTTTTTTCATCATTGATTGAATTTCTTTAGAAAAGTGAGTTCGGTTTCCAATAAATCCAATTTCAACACCCTTTTTATTCCATTCGTTTATTTTTTTAGTCAGAACAAATTTTAAAAGCCTCATTAGACCACCAACTTCAGTTTTTGTGCGGTTCCAGTTTTCGGTAGAGAAAGCATAAACAATCACATTTTTTATTTTATGTTCAACAGCCCATTCGATAACTTCTTCTAGTTTTTTGTAGCCTGCTTGGTGGCCATATAAAGAACTTTTTCCTTTGCGTTTTGCCCATCTTCTATTGCCATCCATGATGATGCCGAGTGTTTCAGGAATTTTGTTTCTCATTTTTTTGGATTCAACCTCATTCATTTTGTGTCGTGGCCGACACAATTTTGTCGTCTGTACTTAACAAGTAAGTAAGCTTTCGTGCTTTGCGACTTGCTCCTCTTGTATCAGATTACCGATACATCCGCGGCGCTAGGATCAAATACGTAAGCCAGCTTCCGTGCTTAATCCTCGCTCCTCGCTGTGCGCGCTGAGGGACTTGAACCCCCGACCTTCCCGGTGTAAACGGGTTGCTCTACCAACTGAGCTAAGCGCGCAACATTTTCTTAGTTACGCCAGCTTACACTACCAAAAAAATGTGTCATTGTCTCTTATCAACTTCACTTGTGGTGGTACAAGGTTAGGATAACTAAAGGAGTACTTTTCGGAGGATTAATGAGCCCGAATGCAGAAATTGCAATGGAATTGGTCGACCACTTTCTTTTTGTCGCGAGAAGGTTTGGCTTCGTGACAGAGAGTGGCGCCCTTTCCGTTGACGAGCGCGCGAATTTCGAGGTGGAGATGGCTAGCAGGATACACGAAATCATCTCCAACCTCAGGGTTCGCGAGCAGGTGGACTTCAAGCACCCGCGAATCCCTGGATTTCGGATGCCGCGCAGAGTTGGTGCACAGTCAATGTGCAAGGACTGTCCGCTTTTGGCGGGCAACGAGCGCAGCAGGCACTCCATCAACGCGGTGGTCCACGCAGAAGATGTGAATCACCTCGCTATCGCGTGGGGATGCAAGTTGCACAAGCTCGACTTCATCGATGTGCGTTTTGCCGAAGTCATGGACGGGCTGAGGAATCTCGCAGTCAGCACGCTTCGAGCGCTCGGGTACTCAGTCGATCCTTCGGTCGACACGGGGAGGGTGATCTGGCCAGCCAACAATCGGTGGCACCACCTTGCGATAAACGACGGGGCATCCAGAGCCCACATCGGTGCCATCAAGGGGCACATTCGCAAACTCCAAGTCGTGGCTCGCTCGACTCCTGCGGAGCAATTCTCGCTCCGAGTCGGGTGACACAAAGACCGTTCTCTGAAATATGGGAACGGTCTTTCGCTATTTATTTTGCATTTTTTAGAGTATAAATATGTTAGCCCGTGTGCGGATGCGCGTGTATTTCGGGTGTTATGGTGCCTATAGTGTAACGGTTAGCACTAGAGTTTGTGGAACTCTCAGTCTGGGTTCAAATCCCAGTAGGCACCCTAGAATGATTGTAGATACAAATATTAAACGCCCATATTCAGTTGAGAATTATAATCCTGAATGGGTTTCTAAATTCAATTGTCTCAAAGAAACGTTTAGAGAAGTTTTTGGCTCCAAAGCATTAGCTATTGAGCATGTTGGAAGTACTTCTTTTGGTATTAAGGCAAAACCAATAATTGACGTTTTAATTGTTGTGCAGAATATTGGAGATGTAAAAGAAGAAAGGCTTGCTATGGCAAGATTGGGTTATAAATCTCAGGATAATTGTATTGCGCCAAGGACAATTATTTTCGCGAAGGAAGAATCGGATGGTAGAAAAACAGAAAATATTCATGTTTGTGAAGTTGATTCTCCAAAGGAAAAACAATTTTTAATAATGAGGGATTATTTTAGAACACATCCAGAACGAGCAAAGATGTATGAAGAATTGAAGGAAAAATTAAATAAAGAATTTCCGAATGACTATCCAGCTTATAGGGAAGGCAAGAATTCTTTCCTTGTTGAAACTGAGACGTTGGCTTATGACTGGAATGCACATAAGTAGATTAAACAAGTTCCCTCGGCCGTAGCCTACGGTGGCGAGGCTAAGCCCATTCACCACGCACTCCAAAATATTTCTTACTTATTTTAGCCATATTTTCTATACATCCTAAACGGATGTAGAACCTGATATTATTTTAGTATGTTAGTAAATGCGATTGTATATTTTGTAGTTGGCGGAACATTTACAGCGCTTATAGTTATTTTGGAGCAAAGTGGGTTTCGTTTTCTATCCGGACTAGCAACTCTTATACCGATTTTTACACTCGTTTCGTATTTTTTTATAGGCGAATCAAGGGGCGGGTACGCGGTAAGTCAGCATGCAAAATTTGTTCTTGTTGGAACACTTGTTTCTTGGGTTCCATATATGCTTGCAATGGCCTACTTCTCTCCAAAGGTGGGGCCACACAAGGCTATTTTAATTAGCATGGGAATATTTTTTGTTTTGGCAATAATGTTTATATTAGTTGCTTCTCACTACAATATATTTCGCGAGTAAAACTGACTTACTACATAGAACTTGGATTCGGGCTTATAGCTATTCCAGAAGAAACTAAGTAAAAGCAACTTTTCAGGGTATATAATTTTGATATGGAAAATTTCTTTGTCGGCATATTTATGATAATTATCGTTTTAACGATAATTAGTGGCGGTTTGTCTGCCCCCACTGCAACAAACACGCCAATAACATCCGCAACGCAATCGACACCTGTAAAAAATCAAGAAACTCCAATCAGTCAAAACCCTACGCAAAACTCGACGATACAAACCGTAGGTAAAGAGGGGGAGATAGTAGTTGAGTCGTCATCATTGCCATCTGGCCTATTTATTCAATCAAGTAGTACCAGAGCAACTTTTCTTGAGATACAAATTTCGGCTCGGGGTTCAGACATTGATGTGCAACGCATAAAGGTAAATTTGGGTTCTAGTACAGCTGGTTCAAATTTTAGTCATAAAGTTGCCTCGAGAATTTACATTTTAGGGAATGGGTACAACGTTTTAGCATCTTCACTACTTAATGCCAATACAGTGAACAGGGAATCTGTTGGTGGTACAAATATTTATACTATTACGCTTACCAATTTTCATTTAAGTGTTCCCAAAGATACAACGAGAATTTTGTCTGTAGCGTTTGATATTTATCCAGTAATAGATTCTATATATAGAACCTCTTATACAGTTTCCATTGATGCGAATGGCGTGAGAGCAATAGATGGCGCGAATATTAATCACACTGCCCCAAAATCTACAATATCTAGATATCAAACAGTGGTTGAGTAATCAATAGCATTCGGAAAATCACTTCATACCAAAAAGCGGTTCAATATAGTGAATTGCCATGCCACCAAAATTACGCTCAGCATTGAAAGTATTTTGTATCAATCCGACTTGTTCAAGAAAATATGATTTTGGTTTTGAATAAAAGCTCACAAACTCTGGATTAATTTTACTTATCTCTTGAGCCACGATAATTTTTGTTGAGTGGTTGCCACGTGACGCAATGTCTATTTCATTTTGAGAGATTTCTATACTACCGTCTTTACCCTTCGAGAAATTTCTGTATGACATTAAAATAAGAGAACTGCCCGCTTGTCTATCCAATATGTCCAACAGGTGCTCAAATGGATATTTATTTTTATTGTTGTATGTAATGCGTGGCGCCAGTCCACCTTGGCCATCATAAAAATGTGGGATAACGACAGCAAGCCTAATGGTGCTTTTACTCAAACGTTTTTTTGTCTCATCGATAAGCCTCAAAAAGTTTTTCAGAATTCTATCGCTATTGGTTATATATGAATCAATCAAATATGGCTCAATGTCATATTGAAACGAGCGGATTTTTTCCATATGAGTTTTGTTGAAGTCGATAGCATAATCAACGACAGCGAGAGCCTTATGTTTTTCAGAATCTTCGGCCCAATCACGCCAGCCAGCCTCTACGTCAACGGCTATATTTTTTTCGTCAGCTACTCTTATAAAACGCACAAGTGAATCTGAATAATTTTTCTTAAACGAATCTTTTTCCTCCCCTGTCTTTAATGATTCGATTTCCGAATAATCGCTTATGGTCACATAAATGACATTTATATTATTTTTTACAGCCTCATCGACAGTCTTATTCATATATTCAATCGTCATATTTATAGGAGAAATCCATACCCACACTCCATACTCTTTTTCGTTTGAAAATTTGCTGGATACAAGTAATGCTTCTTTTTTAATGTCTGAATTATTTTTTTTATTCACTGGAGCGGTTTTACAAACATCAAAAATATCTTTTGCAGTTACACAAATTTGGGAATCTTCAGAGATAGATTCTGTTGGGGCCTTATAAATGGCATTTATTATGATTTTTTTTGTTACAGATGGTTTTATGTCACCCAAAACTAGTTGATTGCTCGTTGTAGCATTTGCATCTAAAGAAGCTATCGAAATATTTTTTGGGAAAAAAAGTTGAACTGTGGTTTCTTTACATGATTGCACCCCATTATTTAAAAGGTTTACTGTGTAAGTGAATTTGTCGCCATCATTTAAGGACGGCTTATTTGAAGAAATGGCGAGAGTAGGGAGGCATCCGGAGCCGGCTTTTGCAACTGACGCAAAATTTGCCCCTAGTTTTGCATTAATAGGAGATCTGTCCGCCAACTGTGTAAGTTTGAGATCGACCGAGGCGTTTTGTGGTTGTACCGGTTCATATTTAACATTTGAGAATGCATAACCAATTAGAGATAACAAAAAATAAAGCAAAAGCGTTATCAGCAATATAAAATCCTTTTTTGAATGAACCATACTTATATAATAACCTGTAGAAGCGTGTTTTTATTCAGGGTTTATAATACTAGGATATGAAAAATATAATTATTGCCGGAGTAATCATAGTTATTGGAGCGGTAGTTTTTTTGGCTCATCCATTTAAGAGTCAGGCACCGGAAGTTACCAATATTGCTTCAACTACTACAGAAGCTAATGTTGAGGACGTGTCGAGCACAACCATAAAGACACCAGCAAAATCTACACCAACTTATTCAACAGATAAGGCTACAAGAGAATTACAAATAATTTGGGACAAATACTTAGCTGCTGCCAAGATCCACGACCTAAAGACGATTTCAGAACTATCTTACCAATTATCTGACAACTGTAAGCACCCAGAGACGACCCAAAAGGAATGTTTTGTTTCAATGGATGTAGTTGTAAAAGCATTTGAAAAAATTAAAACGACCGATCTTACTGTCGCTTGGAAGGATGCTAAGCAGGCAATACTTATGACAGAGCCTAGGCCGGATACTTTTGATGGCAACACAGGTTTTTACCAACCAAGATTATATTTTGGAGTAAAAGATGGTACCTATAAGCTTATTGCTGTGTTCCCAGATTGGGGCGTATTTGCAAACAAGGACAAGGTGAAGGCGGGTGAAGTGCAAGCATTCCTAGCTAAGGCACTGGTTGATTCTGATAAGGATGGCATCTCAGATTTAGAAGAAAATTGTGATGATGGAACAGGAGCAGGAACAATAAAAGGGTGCACTAAAACCAATTTATTTAATAAAGATGAAAATAAAGACGGTTGGTGGGATGGAATTGACCCTTATATAAGATAAAAATAAAAAATGGCGAAATACAAACCGGTATTTACAGATCTGATTTTTATAGTAGTTAGCGTTTGGGTAGCAATGCAGCTGTTTAACAGCGAGCTTGTAAGAAGTTTTCTTAATGATAATACAAACGCAATAGGCTCTTTTTTTGCGGGAATATTTTTTACCTCAGCATTTACACTTGCACCAGCTGCAGCGATTTTGGGTGTTTTGGTAACAAAGGTTTCTCCATGGACTGTTGCAGTATTTGGAGCTATGGGAGCAGTGGTTGGTGATTTAATTATTTTTTCTTTTGTTAAGGATAAGTTTGCTGATGATTTAGTTCATCTGATTGGACCAAACAAGAAAAAATTTATACATCTTATACATATGAGGTTATTTAGATGGCTTACTCCGTTTATCGGTGCACTTATCATTGCATCGCCATTACCTGATGAATTCGGGATGTTTCTTTTGGGGATTTCTAAAACAAAAACTAGATATTTAATCCCAATTTCATATGTTATGAATTTTATTGGCATTGTTGCGGTTGCGGCAGTTGCTGGCGCTCTAAAATGAATTTTCCAATGGAGCAATTAAAAGAACAAGCTATATTTTCTGCTGGATGTTTTTGGGGTGTAGAAGATGCATTCAGGATGACAGATGGAGTGACTGAAACAGAAGTCGGTTATACAGGGGGAGATGTACCAAATCCCACATATGAGCAAGTGTGTACCGGAAAAACCCACCACGCAGAAGCCGTGAAGGTAGTTTTTAACCCAGATAAAATTTCTTATGAAGATTTAGTTAGAAAATTTTTCACAATACATAATCCAACTACTATTAATATGCAAGGTCCGGATGTTGGAGAGCAGTATCGGTCAGCAATTTTTTACAACAATGAAGAGCAAAAACAGATTGCTGAAAAAATAAAGTCAGAATTAAATCAGAATAATGCTTGGTCAAAGCCGATTGTTACTGAAATAGTTCCTGAAAAACCGTTTTATAAAGCAGAAGAGTACCATCAGAAATATTTTTTAAAAAATGGAGGCGGTGTCTGTCATGTGTGATAAATTAGGTGTATGCCATGGTACTTTTATGCGTTTCTCACAGCGATAACCATTTCACTTGTCTCAATAATTGAGAAAAAGGTTTTAATTAAAGTTCACTCTACTAGTTTTTCTGCAACTTTAGCTGTTTTGAATTTTGTTTTTTCATTGCCATTTATATTTATTATTGATTTTTCAAAAATAAACAAATTTTCATTAGCAATAATTCTTCTGTCCGCTTTTTTTGCCTCTCTAACTTTTTTGTTTATTGCAAAAGCCATGAGAAAAATGGAAATCTCGACCATTTCACCAATACTAGCTCTTAACCCTGGCGTTTCAGCGCTCGCTGCCTTGGTTTTTCTTGGCGAAAGACTGTCCTTAAAAGATACTTTCGGAATAGTTTTAATGATTATTGGGTCATATGTTTTAATGCTAGCTGCAAACCATGGTTTTAAGCACCATATAAAAGCTTTTTTTAGAAACAAAGAGACTGTATTGGTACTACTGACGCTTGTATTTTACGCAGCTGGTTCTGTGATAGACAGATTTTTGGTTGCCGGAATCAAGATGGATCCCTTAGCTTATTTATTTTTTGTACATATGTTTATTGCAGTCATTTTTGTTTTTGAAGCAAGTCAATGGGGTAAGGGTATTAAGGGCATGAATGAAGCTTTGCATATTGCAGGGGCAGAGATAACAGTTGCATCACTTTTGACTGTTGCTTATAGGTATTTTGAGTTAGTTGCATTTCAATCTGCATTCATTGGTTTAGTTTCATCTATAAAAAGGTCATCATCATTCTTTACTACTATTATCGGTGGGGAAATGTTTCATGAGGATAAATTAGTAATGAAATCCATTGCTTCTGTGCTGATAATCCTCGGTTGCCTGTCCGTTGTCCTCTAATGGTCTAGTATTGCTATTTTCTAGATATGTTGTAATATGGTGTAAGAGCCAAGCACCTTGTGTTTTCTCGCAGGCAAAACCCCACGCTTCAGAACGGAGAGTGCATGATGCAACAAAGCCTCGCTGCCGGCGTCCCTCAGGACTCATCAAGTTCGAGGAACCCCACACGCAAGCGTGAGGCCGCCCTCAATTACGGGGGCAAGATGGTAGAGCGACTCTGGCAGCATCGGGGCTATGAGGATGCCCCGATGTACCTTGGTACGTCTCGCTTCGTCGCGGAGCTGAGCGGAACGACGATGGTCGGGGGCAAGAGAGTCCCGAACGGTCGTGTCTACGACCGCATGACCAATCGGCGGATTCCGTTCAGCGAGATCGTCGGCTACGACC
>JBAQOA010000016.1:0-2015 GCA_049304335.1 Minisyncoccia bacterium
GTTCAATTTGGATAAAAGTGAGGCATGGGGATGATGGAATGTTTGGAGAAGGTTAAAAGATAGTATCAGATGGACAGAAAGGGTGCTTGTAGCCAGTTTAATATCATTTGTGGGTATTTCACAAAGTAAAGCCTTGCAGGACGAATTAGGGGGTAAGTAATGCAACGTATTTTAGATGCATGTTGTGGGAGTAGAATGTTTTGGTTTGATAGACAAAATGAGGATGTGCTCTATATGGACAACCGCCAACTAAGCGATACGTTGTGTGATGGGAGAAAACTGGAAGTTAATCCTGATGTAGTAGCAGATTTTAGAAACATGCCATTCGAAGATGAATCATTTTACCTAGTTGTCTTTGACCCGCCACATTTAAAAAATGCCGGAGAAAAATCATGGATGGGTAAGAAGTACGGAATTCTTGGCCAAGATTGGAAAAGTGACTTAGCGCAAGGATTTAAGGAATGTATGCGAGTTTTGAAACCAAATGGAACGCTTATATTCAAGTGGAACGAGGAACAGATTGCATTGACAGAAATACTGAAGAACACAGAGTTTAAGCCACTTTTTGGAAATAGGCGAAGTAAGACTCATTGGTTAGTTTTTATGAAAGATTAGGGCAAATTAGAGAGGGTGGGGAGATTGGACATAAAAGAAGAACTAACTAAACTTTGGAAAATATGCGAAACAAAGCAATTGGCTAAAATCTTCAAGGATTACATGGAGAATATGGGCGGTGAAAGAGATTATAGAAGAACATAAGCCCTTATTTACCACACTTCTAGCATTGGAGGAAAAATAAATGCTCATACATCTTTTAACCTTTATGCTCGGCACAATATTTGGAGTTTGTGCTTTGGCAATAGTTAGTGTTAATCAGGGCGAAGAGGAAGAATTAAGGAAGGGGTTTGATGAGAGGATATGAGGGAAATTAAGTTTAGGGCATGGGACAAGGTAAGAAAAGAATTTCTATCGGGCGGTAGAGTTTTGATTTCCATTGAACCTGGTAAAAGACCTAAAAACAACCCTATATATTTAGATATACTAGAACACCCTGACGTGTACCGCAATAGATTTGAGGTTATGCAATTCACTGGGCTAAAAGACTCCAAGCAAACCAAGGAGTTTCCAGGGGGACAGGATATCTATGAAAATGACATCGTAAAAGCATTTAAGCACAATGAGGATGAATTCATAAATGAAATAGTATGGCGCGGTGGATCTCTTTGGTTTGGAAATTGGAATTGGATCGAGTTCCAGAATATTTTTAGGAGTATTGAGGTTATCGGTAATGTATTTGAGGATAAGGGGTTGATTTCATGATTGTTAAGGAACAAAGGGAAATCTTCTTTAGAAATAAGTGTAGCTGCCTAGTCGATGAGGATGAACTTAAAAAAGCAATTTTATGGTACTCAGATGAACCTGTAACTCAAAACAAAAAGATTTTTATTTCCGGTAATTACCCGGCTGTATATATTTACAACGAAAAGATTCACGTTCATCGGTTGTTAATGGCGTATTGGCTTAAGAGAAAGTTATCAAATTATGAAATTGTTCATCATCAAGATGGCGACAAGCTCAATTCTTTAAGACAAAACTTAGGATTGATTAGGTACTCTGACCACCAAAGGATGCACAACAAAGGTAAAACGCTATCAGCAGAACATCGACAGAAAATATCTAATGCTAATCGTAGACGTAAGGGGATTAGGTATAAAAATATCCATGAAAATTCCGAACTCTTGGAGGATATAACATGAACAAAATCACCCATATGTGCCTATCTGTTCGAGGAGCTTTGAACATGTCAAAGTCAGAAATGAAACGCATGGCCCCTAGTATTACAGTTGATGGGAAGCAATTAAAAACAGCAGATGAACTTAGGGGGGGGAAACGGCCAGAACATTCCGAAATAATGAGAAAACTTAGGATTAGTAAGAAAGTAAAATTAACACCTGGTGGGCGCAAGAGCATAGGAGAAAGCGCGAAGGAAAGGATTTTGAAAAACGGGCACCCGA
>JBAQOA010000017.1:0-10325 GCA_049304335.1 Minisyncoccia bacterium
GCTCGAGGCACTGCGTAGGACCGCCGGCGTGCTGGCGGCCGAGTACCGACAGCTCGTCGCCGATCAGGAGGCCAAGCTGCAGGAACTTCGAGACCGGAGGCAGGAGATGGAGTAAACCACAAAGGGCGGGAGGCACAACGTGCCTCCCGCCCTTTCCCATTTCTAACTCCAACCTAAAGCGAAGGTGCGCCTAGACTTACTTTGTTATCATTGGAGTTATGAACGATTTGACCGACAATTTCCGACTGAACGAATTCCAAACAAAAGCATTAAAAAAACTCGGCATAACATCTGTAGAAACTTTACTGCGACATATTCCCTCTCGCTATGCATCGTTTAGCGGAGGCAATTCTATTGCCACATCTGAAGTGGGTTCGGAAGCATCCTTGGTTGTAGAAATAAAAAAGATTGATACCGCAAAAGGTTTTCGCTCCAGAATTCCAATGGCAAAAGGAAAAGTGTCTGACCCGTCAGGAACTCTAGATGTTGTGTGGCTCAATCAGCCATACATTGCTCGAATGTATCCAGAAGGTACAACTGTCCGATTGTCTGGAAAAATTACAGACCGCAAAGGAAAGAAAAGCATGGTAAACCCAGTTGTTCACAATCTTGAGGAAGGCGATTCTACTGGGGGGATGTTTATAGATGGTGATGCAGAGCTTGTTCCTGTCTATGCAGAAAGTAGAGGTATTTCATCTGACTGGTTAAGAGTGGCTTGTGAAAAAATAATAAAAAAGAAATTACATGAAGAAATAGTTGATCCGATACCGAAAGAAATACTTGCACAATATAATCTGCCAACACTTTCCACTGCATTCGTCTGGGCACATGCACCCAAAAGTAAGGGTGATGCTGAAGCATCCAGAAAAAGATTTGCATTTGAGGAAGTTTTCTTCATACAGATAGAGAGACAAATGGAAAGAAAAGAGTGGGAGGCAAATAACTCTTATAAAATAGAAAAAACTCGTGATGATTTGGAAAAATTTATTTCTAAATTCCCCTACTCTCTCACTGGTGCACAGGAAAAAGTCATAGCAGATGTTTTGACAGATTTTAAAAGTGGAAAACCCATGGCGCGTCTACTTGAAGGAGACGTGGGCTCTGGAAAAACAGCCGTTGCGGCCGCTGCCGTTTATGCGGTTGTTAATACTAAGCCCTTCGACTTTGCTCAGGACCGTTTGCAAACTTTTGGAAGTCTGCAAACGGCATATATGGCGCCAACTGAAATTCTAGCCACACAACACTTTGAATCATTCATTGAATACTTTGTTAATTCAGGATTACAAGTAGGCCTTATCACTGGTTCTGGATGCAGAAAATTCCCATCAAAAGTTAACCCAAAATCGTGGACACAAATATCACGCACTCAATTATTAAAGTGGGTTGAGAACGGCGAAATACCTATTTTGATAGGCACACACGCACTCATACAAAAAAGTGTTAAGTGGAAACATCTTGCGTTAGCCATAATTGACGAGCAACACCGCTTTGGTACCAAGCAAAGAAAAGAATTAGTGGGCAAATCACACATTGCGCCCCATCTACTTTCTATGACAGCCACCCCTATACCCCGCACTCTCGCACTCACAGTATTTGGCGACCTAGATTTGTCTTTACTTGATGAAATGCCGGCCGGACGCAAACAAATAATCACAAAAATTGTTCCACCAAAAGAAAGAAGGAGTGCATATGAGATAGTTCGTAATGAAATAAAAACTGGCAGACAGGCCTATGTGATTTGCCCGCGCATTGACGAGCCAGATCCAGAGAAAGAAATGGCTGTTTTGGTAAAGTCCGTGAAGGAGGAAGCAAAAAGATTGGCAACTGATGTATTTCCAGAATTTTCTATTGGTATTTTGCACAGCAAAATGAAACCTGCGGAAAAAGACAAGGTTATGAAAGATTTTTCTAACGGAACAATAAAAATACTAGTTGCCACGTCAGTTGTTGAGGTGGGCGTGAACGTACCAAATGCCACGACGATAATAATAGAGGGCGCTGAGAGATTTGGACTTGCACAACTACACCAACTTCGAGGACGTGTCATCCGCTCTAATCACCAAGCAAGATGTTTTGTTTTTGCAGATGGTAAATCGGAAGCAACATTAAAACGTCTGGACCATTTCAGTAAAGCCTCAAACGGATTTGAACTAGCAGAATTTGATTTAGAAACTAGAGGCGCTGGAGATTTGGCCGGCGGAAAACAGTGGGGCATAACAGACATTGGTATGGAAGCACTAAAAAATATAAAGATGGTTGAATTTGCTAGAAAAGAAGCAAGAGAGATAATCGAAAATGATCCTGAACTTTCTAAATATCCAAATTTGAAAACGCATATTGCTGAAAAGAGGCAGAAGATACACTTCGAATAAAGACGCTCCGTATTTCGCTTTCGGCGTTCACGCATAACTTTTTCCAGCGAAAAAGTTTGCTGTCTCTCAGTTTTTCAATTCTGCTATAGCAGAATACAGTGCTGAAAAACTTCCGAGACGAACGGCGAAAATGAAACACTACGCTTAAGTATTAAATGTATGGGACCAAAGGCCACCAATCCTTTTAAACTTATATACCCTCGCTTAAAGTGCACAGCCTTGTCGTCACAACTCTCGTCGCGCCTATTGTCGTCACGAACAAATTTCCTGACGGAAATTTTTCGCGACCCCGGCTCACTATTTTTGCCTTTGCTTCGCAAAACAAAAATATAGTTGCGCCTTGGACAAATCACAAAACCCTGCGCAGGCAGGGTTTTGTGCATTTTGTCCACCCTCTTGGACTCGAACCAAGGACCCCCGAGGTATAAGCTCGGTGCTCTAACCAGCTGAGCTAAGGGTGGATTGTTTAGCTAAATTACCATACTAGTATACCCTTGTGTATTATTCCCCATTTACACTAGCCAAAGTTATATAATAGATGGGTAGTATTATTATTTAACCCCGACGCATTGGTCGGGGCCCCGACTCAAACGTCGGGGTTTAAAAAAAAGCAAAAACATGAATCTTCACAAAGTTACTTTCGTTCTTTTGGTTATTGGAGGTCTTAACTGGCTTCTAGAAGCATTCGGATATGGAATTGGTAGCTGGTCATTTATCGGTATGACAGTAGCAAAAGTTATTTACATTCTAGTTGGTCTTTCAGCATTGTATGAGATCTTCACTCACAAGAAGAACTGTGCAAACTGCATGGCAAAGAGCATGTAATCTAAGAAAGATTACGGAAATAAAACACCTCCACCCTAAAAGTGGAGGTGTTTTATTTAAAACCGCATTGGGGAATACTAACTCTTTACATTTTTTAACGAATATATAATAGGAAAGTACCTTTTATTATTAAGTTAGATAAAAAGATACATGAACATTAACAAGATTGCACAGGGGCTATTGATTGTTGGGGGCCTTAACTGGCTTCTAGAAGCTTTTCACACAGGCTTAACACAGTGGCTTCCATGGAATATCGCAATGGTTATTTATATCCTTGTAGGTATTTCAGCTCTATATAAACTTTTCGGAAATAGAAGCCACTAGTAAAAGGCACGGTTACAAAACAAAAAACTGCCTCGTCCTAGGGGCAGTTTTTTGTTTAGGCAGCCATCTTATTTTGCAAAGAAGTTCTCAAGCGCGCGGTAGTAGACATTATATTTAAATGCACTGAGTCATCATCTAGCTCAAATCTGACTTTATTCGCCAGCTCTTTCTTTCCATCAAGAATTCTATTTACTGTTTCTAAACTCTCTCTGTATGCTTTCGCTACATCAGCTTTGCCGAAACTATCTGCATATTCTGAAAACGCTATTAATTGCTCTCTTATTTGGGTGAGAATCATTATCTGAATTTTGTGCTCTGCCAGTATTTTGTTTTTATTTCCAGTCCACAAGATTGCAAGCTCGGCGACCGTGTTTTTGTCTGCGCCTACAACCACCTCAGGAAATTGGTGAGCGCCTTTAAAATATTTAACTGATGCGAGACGACCTTTTTCAATCAATTTTTTAATGCGATCAAACTTGGTGGTGCTGTCTGACCTAAAGGTCACGTCGGCTGCAAGTCCTAGGTGAGAATTTTCTTCTGAATCATCTTCCTCAAACTCTATAACAATATCTACGCCATTTTCGTAATCATCATACTTAGAGGTTTTTAATGTAAAAGCGTTTGAGCCAAACCACTCGCTTAATTCACCGTGCTCAACCACAATAGCCTCAAAAATTTCTGCAATCATCTTTGCCTCTTCTTTACCCTCTTCTTTTTCGCTTGCCTGATGATGCGCCTCGTCTCTTTTCACAGTTTCTAAATCCCTTTCAACTGTTTCTTTTGAATATTCATCTGCAAAAGCACGCCCCTCTTTTTCTTCTAGCTCAGGGTTTATAAAGTCTTTTTCATTTATCTGCGCATCCTTGAGCACTCTTTGTGCCTTTTCATAAAAGTGTTCGATATCAGCACTCTCTAATCGACTACCTTCAAATGAGATTCCCATACCTTAGAGATTACTAGGCCTGATGCTCAATGTCCAACTTCTTTTTTGGAGTCACGCCGTGAGCCACTAAAATAGCCTCGAACTCATCTCTTTCAATTGTTTCAATATCTATAAGTCTGTTAGCTATTGCGTCCAATAGTTTGCGGTGTTTTTTAACAATTTTCTGTGCTTTATCAAATGCTTCTTTCATAATTAAATCCACTTCCCCGTCAATTAGAGCTGCAACTTTTTCTGAATATTCCTCACCAACACTTTGACCAAATAAAACTCTACCGCCAGAAGTTTCTAATGCTTGAGCGCCGATTTTTTCAGACATTCCATATTTTGTAACCATATCTCTTGCAAGGGCTGTTGTTACTTGCAAATCATTTGATGGTCCAGTTGTAATATCGCCAAAAACTAATTGCTCTGTGACATAACCGCCAAGCCCCATTGAAATATCATCAAGAAATTCTTTCTTTGAGTGTAATTTTCTGTCTTCTATAGGAAGTTTTAATGTATAACCACCTGCATTTCCTCGAGCAATAATTGAAATTTTGTGCACTGGGTCTGCATAAGGAAGAACTGACGCCACTAATGCATGGCCAGCTTCATGATATGCAGTAATTTCCTTTTCCTTTTTTGAAAGCAAATGTGAACGACGCTCTGGGCCCAACATTACTTTTTCAATTGAACGAATCAAATCGTATTGAGAAACTTTTGTTCTGTTTTCACGAGCGGCAAGAATTGCAGCTTCATTCATTAATGAATACAAATCCGCACCAGAAAATCCCGGAGTACGTTCTGCTACGACTGACAAATTCACATCTTCAGCAAAAGGCTTTGTGCGTGAGTGAATCTTTAGAATCTCTTCTCTGTCATTTCTATCTGGTAAATCAATAGTAACCCTTCTATCAAATCTACCCGGTCTCAAAAGTGCTGGATCTAAAACATCCGGGCGGTTTGTGGCTGCCATCACAATTACTTTTTCGTTTGGCTCAAAGCCATCCATTTCGACTAATATCTGATTTAGTGTCTGCTCTCTTTCGTCATTTCCACCACCCATACCAGAGCCACGAGCACGACCTACAGCATCAATTTCATCTACAAAAACAATTGCGGGCGCAGAAATTTTTGCCATTTGGAAAAGATCACGAACACGAGACGCGCCTACACCAACGAACATTTCTACAAACTCTGAACCAGATATTGAAAAGAATGAGACTCCCGCCTCTCCTGCAACTGCTCTAGCAAGTAATGTTTTTCCTGTGCCTGGGGCACCCATCAAAATAACCCCTTTTGGAATCTGGGCACCAATGTCTAAAAACTTTTTAGGATTTTTTAAAAAATCTACAATTTCAGAAAGTTCTTGCTTTGCTTCCTTAGCTCCTGCTACATCTTTGAAAAGAATTTTTTGCTTTGTATTTTCCGGAGTGATAATGCGAGGCTTACTTTGTCCAAAAGTAAATGCCTGCATACCTGCACCTTTTGCTTGGCGAGATAAATACCAAAAGAAAACAACAATAAAAATAATCGGTAAAACTATTGGAATTATATTTCCCGCCCAAAACCAAAATCCAGATGGAGTAGTGACTTCAATTGAAACCGCATTTAATTTGTCTTTGGTGACACCATAATCAGAAAGGATACTCAAAAGTGATGAACCAGATTCTTTGACGGACGATTTTTTAGAATCATCTTGCATCGTGGCCACAACATCATCCCCTTTTATACTTACGCTTTTTACTGAACCGTTTTGTATATTTTGAGCTAATTCTGAAACAGGAATCTGAACAATTTTTTCTGACTTTGTGAAAGCACCAGAAACAGACATCAAGACAAAAAAGACAACTACTATGGTTAGCAAGTTACCCCAAAATCCTCCGCCTGGGATTTTGAAATCTTTTTTTACTATTATTTTTATCTTCTTTGAGGGGTCAAAAATTGGCCCTTTTTTTGAACCACCTGTGTGTGTGTTTTTCTTTTGGGGTTTTTGAGTTGGAGGCATTCGTACGACACATTATATGCAAAAGCTTTCTCTTTGCTACTATTAATGTGAATGGCTAATTACGTAGAAAACAGAAAGGCAAAGTTTAATTATGAAATTCTTGAAGAACTCGAGGTTGGCCTTAAGCTACAAGGCCACGAAACGAAGTCTGTACGTGCCGGAAAGGCTTCCCTAGATGGGGCTTATGCCATAGTGCGCGGGGGTGAGCTTTTCCTTATAAATGCACACATTGAGCCCTACCAGCCTAAAAACACGCCAGAATCATATGATCCAGACCGTAGTCGCCTACTATTAGCATCCAAAAAAGAAATAGCAAATTTGGCCAATTTAGAAGGTAGCCAAGGTTTGACATTAGTACCTATTTCGATGTATAATAAGGGTCGCGTAATCAAGCTCCGCCTAGCTGTTGCTAAGGGAAAGAAAACGAAAGACAAACGTCAATCCATAAAGAAACGCGAAGTGGAGCGTGAGATACGCAGGACATTAAAATAGTTTTCATATGGGGATGCTAGGCATCGACAAGATGTGGCATTCGAAAAACGCAAGAAGAGCTTGGACAACTCTTAAAACTATCCAAAAACTTAACTGCAAAACAAACAGCAGTAGCACAAGTTTCTCCGTATTTTACGGCAGACAACTTCCAGTTCGCATACGCTCGCGCTTAATTGCGCGGACAGCGACAAATGTTTACACGACACCTCTTACGTAAACATTTGGCTTAATGAGGTACCTCCCTATCCTGTGGCCCATAGGTTAGTGAGTATCAGGGCTTGAGCAATGCGCGCTTTGTCTATTTGTGACGCATTACTGACAAATTAAATAGAATAATCTTGTAGACCTTTTCGGATTCTTTTCTTGCACGGCGGTTCAATTCCGCCCATCTCCACTGGTAAAAACATTAGCGCCCTTTTGGGCGCTTTTGTTTTTTCAGTGGAGTGGAGCAAGCAAACTACTTTGCTTGCGTGCGGAATTGAAAGGCGGAGCCGTGTCGCTTTGCGACGGGCGAGCCCGGGCAGGAGCCATACAATATTTTTGCGAGTATACCAAAAATATTGATGTGAGCTGCGCCAAGACGTCCATCTCCACCGCATTGCGTTTTTCCGCACCGATTCTAAAAATAGCGTTTATCTAACGCACTCTAGTCGATTATATCTTCGTTGCCTGATCTTGATAGATTCCGGGACGTTTTTCTGCGTATTTCTGATCCTGTGTTGATAATAAAAGATTCCTTGACGGTTATAACTATTGAAATAGAAATGTTCCTACAATCGTTGAGTGAGTTTCATCAAAACTAGGCATAGTAAAAGTATTTTTAAACTGGATCAGGTAAGTAACATTATTTTCATCTGAATCCTTAAAACAGAATTCAGTTAATTTTCTATTTTTTGGTTTGAGTGGGCAATCTCTTAATATACCTACTAGCAAATCCCGAAATTTACTTCGATAAACGTGTTTTACCAGAGGATTTTCTATCCCATGTTCTGAGAGTAAGTTTCCAATTTCCGTAGAAAGAAGATCCAGATTTAGAAAGCTATACATCACTTCTGGAATATTCCTTGGATTAGACAAGTCCGGATCAGCCAGAAGTTGCTCAATCCTATCTAGGATTGGATCTATGGCCGCAGTGCCACCAATTTCGATATGTAGTGCCCAATTACAATAAAAATTGAGTACTGGGTATTTCTCTAATTTCTTTTCCCCTAAAGTCCTGTCTAGTAGTTTCCTTACTTCTGTAAGAATATAAACGACTTGAGACTCTTTTTCTATGGGTTCGGTTAAAGCTACTCTTAATTTGGATATAAGTTCCTCTTTCATTTACCAAGGATATTTTTCGCCCATAAACCAGAAGTTGCCACTTTCCACTTTTGAAGTGGCCAACTTAAATATGTGTTCGGCTGCCTCCTTAGGAGTAACTTCTGCTTCGTCACCACCCATATCAGTCTTGACCCAACCTGGATGGACGGAGGATACTATCATCTCCCCTTCCAGACGTACTGCTAGGATTCTAGTGAACATATTTAGTCCAGCTTTAGAGATTCTATAGGCTGGGTAGTTAAGAGTGTATTCTTTACTACCGAGAGATCCTGCCCTAGATGAAATGTTTACAATATGTCCTCCACTATTCATATGAGTAATAACCTGTTCCGTAGTATCAATAGTTCCTATCAAATTTGCTTCTAGCGTCTTTCTTAGGAAGACAATATTAACAATTGGGCTTTCTGCCTCTTCTTCAACAACCATACCAGCATTATTAATTAAGACATCTATTTTCTTACCTAAGGAAGATACTTGATCAACACATTTCTTAATACTTTCTGAATTAAATAGATCTAATTGAAAGACTGTGAAGTTTTCATGATTCCAGTCAGCTTTGCCTGTAGTTGAAGTACCAATAACAAAATCTCCATTTTCAAGAAATCTTTCGGCCAAAGCCTTCCCTATTCCCCTACTAGCTCCAGTTATTAGAACTGTTTTCATGTGGACGATATTAACATTATTAACATTCTAGGGCATTAAACCATTCTCAGATCGGTTACAACTGCGTTCAACAATCTCCACAAATTCGAATGAGTCATAAAGTAGGAAAGCTTGCTTTCATATTTTATGCGAATGATGAATTTGTGTCGTAATCGACACAAGAGGAGCGAGCGTAAAGGAAGCTCGCTTATTTATTTTACGCGAACGAGGAGAATGTATCGGTAATCCGATACAAGCGAAGCGTGCACAAAATGCATGTATTATTCTCATATTTCATGCGAGTGATGAATTTGTGTCTTTGACAAAGGTATAAAAATAGGTATAGTATTGCGAGATTTTGTACCGCAGTACAACTCAGTCCAACCCCACAACACAAGGACGGCTCCATGACCGGCTCCACAGTACGGCCCGAAACGGGCACTCGGCAGTTCAGCTTCGCTCTCGGCGGCACCCTGTCTTCGCTGCCTTACGGCCAGTTCTTCCGTGATGGACGCGCAGCGAGCAAGGGCGCCTACTTCGCCACCTCTTCGGCCCTCTCCGGCCTCGACCGGTTTGTCGAGACGGATCAGATTCCCGCGGATGAGCAAGCGGCAATCGTCGGCGACATCCAATCCGCCGGCTTGCCGGAGAAGGAGCCCTACCACGGCCCATACCGTTTCGTCGCCGAAAAGCACAACGAGATGGTCGGGGCACACTTCTTCGCCAACACCGACGGCGTCGTTCTCGGCAATGGAAGCCGCCTCCTCTCAAAGGAGGCGGCACGCTCGCTCCTGGAATCGGCAATCGAGAGGGGGGCGGTATTGCCCAATGAACGGGAAGGTCTTCTCAAGGCAATCAATGACTCCGAGCTCCCCGAAGACGACGAGACGGTAGCCATGAACAGCCTGATGTTCCTCTTCGGAACTCCCGAGGAACCGGAGCGTGTCGGACCGTTCACGTTCGAGGTCGTCCAAAACGGCGACAAGATGGAAGGGCGCGTCCTCGACAAGGATGGAAAAATCGTAACTTCCTCCTACTCTTCGAAGGCGGAGGCGATCTACGAGATCAACAGACATACTGAGGATGGCCACTTCAAGGCGGATGACCACGACTCAATCCTCAAGCAGGTCGAGGACTCCCAGTTGCCGAACGGCTGGACGCAGGAGATCTCCTTCAAGATGTGTACGTGCCCCAATCGTCTTCTGCATTACTATGCTTATGTCGACGATGAGAAGATGGGAGGGCCGTTCTTCACAGTCGCCGAATCCGACTTATTCCTTACGAAGGTGGCCCATATCGGCGTCATCACCGAGGTGAAGGCAGAGGAGATTCGCAACGAAATGCGCGCCAACGGCCTGCCGGAGAGCTTCGGAGACTGAACACTGCACAATGAGAATACTGGGGCGCGACCGAGATG